>NZ_JBSVWS010000057.1:0-29772 GCF_054071155.1 Pseudomonas sp. SDO5532_S415
GATGGCGCGGACTGAATGTGGGAGCGAGCCTGCTCGCGAAGGGGCCGGTGCAGACACCACAAAACCCAGGCATAAAAAAAGGCCACCCGAAGGTAGCCTTTAAAAAACTAGAGAGGTTTTTTACTTACACGGCCGCAACAGGGCGCATGTAAGAGATCGGTGCAGTGCTGGCATCTTCGAACGTCACGACTTCCCAGGCATCTGTCTGCTCAATCAACTTGCGCAGTAGCTGGTTGTTCAGTGCGTGGCCGGACTTGAAGCCCTTGAACTCACCAATCAGGCTATTGCCCAGCAGGTAGAGGTCACCAATTGCATCGAGGATCTTGTGCTTCACGAATTCGTCTTCGTAGCGAAGACCGTCTTCGTTCAGTACACCATCCGCGTCGACCACGATGGCGTTTTCAACGCTGCCGCCGAGTGCGAGGTTGTGCTTGCGCAGGTACTCGATGTCACTCATGAAACCAAAGGTACGGGCGCGGCTGACTTCTTTTACGAACGAAGTGCTGGAAAAATCCACGCTTGCACTTTGTGTGCGGTCACGGAAAACCGGGTGATCGAAATCGATCTCGAAGCTCACCTTGAAACCTTCGAAAGGGACGAAAGTGGCGCGCTTGTCGCCGTCTTCCACTGTCACTTCCCGCAGGATACGGATGAACTTCTTGGCGGCGTCCTGTTCTTCCAGGCCAGCCGACTGAATCAGAAATACGAAGGGTCCAGCGCTGCCATCCATGATCGGGACTTCGGACGCGGAGAGCTCGACGTAGGCGTTATCGATGCCCAGGCCAGCCATGGCCGAGAGCAAGTGCTCCACCGTATCCACCTTCACGTCACCGTTGACCAGCGTCGTCGACATGGTTGTCTCGCCGACGTTGGCCGCACGAGCCGGAATCTCGACCACGGGATCGAGGTCGGCACGGCGAAAGACGATGCCGGTGTCGATCGGCGCAGGCTTGAGGGTCAGGTAAACCTTCTCCCCGGAGTGCAGACCTACACCTGTGGCACGGATAATATTTTTCAGTGTGCGTTGTTTAATCATGGCTTGGGCCGCTTCAGCGCAAATTGCGAACTGGTATCAACAAAGGCTGGCGATGATAGCAGACCACGCCTTTGCTGAACACCAATCACCTTCATAGCCCTGATACATTTCATCAATCGGCCTGACGACGCAGGAAAGCCGGGATGTCCAGGTAGTCCAGATCATCCTGCGGATTCATCTTCGCGGCAGTCGCAGCACCGGCCTGGGCCTGGTTGCGCATGACGGTCGGACGGTCCAGGTCACGGTAGTTCACCGCTGGAGCTTCCTGACGAACAGGGGCTTGCTGTTGCGGCTGGGAAGCCATCGAGGTGTGAACGGTATTGTCGATGACCTTCACAGGTTTCTCGATTTTAGCGCCCAGACCGGTCGCCACCACAGTCACGTGCAGCTCGTCGCGCATGTCCGGATCGATAACGGTACCGACCTTGACCATGGCGTGCTCGGAAGCGAAGGCTTCGATGATGCTACCCACGTCGGAGTACTCACCCAGGGACAGGTCAGGACCGGCGGTGATGTTCACCAGGATGCCACGTGCGCCTTGCAGGTTCACGTCTTCGAGCAACGGGTTACGGATGGCCGCTTCAGTCGCTTCACGCGCACGGTTCGGACCGCTGGCGCAGCCAGTGCCCATCATCGCCATGCCCATTTCGCTCATCACGGTGCGTACGTCGGCAAAGTCGACGTTGATCATGCCCGGACGCTTGATGATGTCGGAGATACCGCGAACGGCACCGGCCAATACATCGTCAGCCTTGGCGAAAGCCGACAGCAGGCTGGCGTCCTTACCGAGGATGGTCAGCAGCTTCTCGTTGGGAATGGTGATCAACGAGTCGACGCTTTCCGACAGCAGGCGGATGCCTTCGTCGGCGAGCTGCATGCGTTTGCGACCTTCGAACGGGAACGGACGGGTCACCACCGCAACGGTGAGGATCCCCATTTCCTTGGCCACTTCAGCAATGATCGGCGCAGCACCGGTACCGGTACCACCACCCATGCCGGTGGTGATGAACACCATGTTGGTGCCCTGCAGGACTTCGGCAATGCGCTCACGGTCTTCGAGAGCGGCCTGACGACCTACTTCAGGGTTGGCACCGGCGCCCAGACCTTTGGTCACGCTGGTACCCAGTTGCAGGATGGTCCGCGCGCTGATGCTCTTGAGCGCCTGGGCATCAGTGTTGGCGCAGATGAACTCAACGCCTTCAATGTTGCTCTTGACCATGTGATTCACGGCGTTGCCGCCGCCACCGCCAACACCGATAACTTTAATAACCGGGCTTGCGGGGATGTTGTCTACGAGTTCGAACATTTTCCCTCTCCTTTACGTTCTCTAGTTTTTTCGCCTACTGCTTTTGCTGCCTGCCGCTCTTACTGCTCTTGCTCTGCTCTTGCTCTTGCTCTGCTCTTGCCGCTTGAAGCTTGTGGCTTGAAGCTGCTTCTTAAAAATTGCCCTGGACCCAGCTCTTGATGCGATCGAGCAAGGCGCCTTTCGGTTCTTCGTTGCTGTAGCTGTCGCGGCTGCCGATACCCGAGAACGAAATGCCGTCGGATTGCTTCTGCAGGCCGTACATCAACAGGCCGACACCGGTGGAATAAATCGGGTTGCGGATCACGTCATCGAGGCCTTTCACGCCGTGTGGCACGCCCAAGCGCACCGGCATGTGGAAGATTTCCTCGGCAAGTTCGGTAGCGCCTTCCATCTTCGAGGTACCGCCGGTCAGCACGATGCCGGCCGGGATCAGGTCTTCGTAGCCACTGCGGCGCAGTTCGGCCTGGATCAGCGTGAACAGCTCGTCGTAACGCGGCTCGACCACTTCGGCCAGGGCCTGACGGGACAGCTCGCGCGGCGGACGGTCGCCAACGCTTGGCACCTTGATGGTTTCGCCGGCGCCGGCCAGTTTGGCCAGGGCGCAGGCGTAGCGGATCTTGATTTCTTCGGCGTACTGGGTCGGGGTGCGCAACGCCATGGCGATGTCGTTGGTCACCTGATCGCCCGCAATCGGGATCACCGCGGTGTGACGGATCGCGCCTTCGGTGAAGATCGCGATGTCGGTGGTGCCGCCACCGATGTCCACCAGGCACACGCCCAGCTCTTTCTCGTCATCGGTCAGCACCGAGTAAGCGGACGCCAGTTGTTCGAGAATGATGTCGTCGATTTCCAGACCGCAGCGACGCACGCATTTCTCAATGTTCTGAGCGGCGTTGACGGCGCAGGTGACCACATGAACCTTGGCTTCCAGACGTACGCCGGACATGCCCAGAGGCTCGCGGACACCTTCCTGGTTATCGATCACGTAATCCTGCGGCAGGGTGTGCAGCACGCGCTGGTCCGCCGGAATCGCCACGGCCTGGGCAGCGTCGAGGACGCGTTCGAGGTCGGCGGAGCTGACTTCGCGATCACGAATCGCCACGATGCCGTGGGAGTTCAGGCTGCGGATGTGATTACCGGCCACGCCCACGAACGCCGAGTGGATACGGCAACCAGCCATCAGCTGCGCTTCTTCAATGGCGCGCTGGATCGACTGCACGGTGGACTCGATGTTCACCACCACGCCCTTCTTCAGGCCGCGGGACGGGTGCGTACCGATCCCGACGATATCGAGCGTGCCATCGTCCGCGACCTCGCCTACCAACGCCACCACCTTGGAGGTGCCGATATCGAGACCGACGATCATTTTGCCGCTTTGCACGTTTGCCATGGGTCCTGCCTCTCTTAATTCTTCGCGACAGCGGGTACGGCTGTCGTCGGCGCTACAGGTTCCCGCCAGCCAACAGCGAGGCCGTTGGCGTAGCGCAGATCGATGCGCGCAATGTTCGTAATCTGTTCTTTGAGCGTCTTGTCATAGATGGCAATGAAACGGCGCATCTTCTCTACCAGGTTGCCGCGTCCCAGCAGCAGCTCGATTCCGGGGCCCGCACTACCGGGGCCAGTGGTCAGGAACCAGCTGCCTCGTTCACGCAATTCCAGGCGTGCAATCGAGAAGCCCAGCGGCCGGAGCATCTGGCTCAGTACCTGGTATTGCTGCATCACTTGCTGTTGAGCCCGCTGTGGGCCGAACAGTTGTGGCAGGTGTTCGTAATTGGCCAGTTCACGCGGGGTGAACGCCTGCCCCTGGTTGTTCAACAGCGATTCGTCGCCCCAACGGGCCACCGGCAGTTGTTCTTCCAGGCGGATCACCACTTGATCCGGCCATACCCGACGCACTTCGGCGTGGGCAATCCATGGCATCTGTTCCAGCTCGGTGCGCATGCTCGCCAGGTCGATGGTGAAGAAGCTCGACGCCACATACGGGGCGATTCGCTGTTGCACCGCTTGCTGGCTGATGTAGCTCAAGTCGCCCTGCACGTTGATTTTGGTGATCGGCCGGTCGGCGTACGGCAGCAAACGCTGCGCGCCTTCGTAAGTACCGAACCCCAGTGCAACCAACAGCACTGGCCAGAACAGGCTTTTCAGAAAACCAAAATTGGCTTTCGGCAGGCGCGCGGACATCGGCTCTTTGGCCACCATTCGGCTGGCACCCCGCGGCACCGGCTTGCGACCGGGTGCGGATGGCTGATGACGTAGCTGTGCGCCTTGCATCGTTTTATCCTCGCGCCTCAATGCTTGCTGCCAGGATCGCCAGAACCAGTTGCTGGAAATCCAGGCCGGCGGCACGGGCCGCCATTGGCACCAGACTGTGATCGGTCATGCCCGGTGCGGTGTTGACCTCCAGGAACCAGAACTGCCCGTCGGCGTCCTGCATCACGTCCGCCCGGCCCCAACCGGCGATACCCAGCGCCTCACAGGCTTTCGCCGTGAGATCCATGAGTTCCTTTTCCTTGACGCTGTCCAGGCCACACGGAATGCGGTACTGGGTATCGTTGGCGATGTACTTGGCGTCGTAGTCGTAGAAGCTGTGCGTCGTGCCCAGGGCAATCGGTGGCAACACCTGGTCACGCAGGGTGGCGATGGTGAACTCCGGACCTTGAATCCATTGCTCGACCAACACTTGCGAATCGTAGGTACTGGCCGCTTTCCAGGCGTCGATCAACTCGGACGCGGAAGTCACTTTGGCCATCCCGATACTTGAACCTTCATGGGCCGGTTTGACGATCAAAGGCATGCCCAGTTCCGCTGCCGCGCAAATACAGTCGGCTTCGCTGCTCAACACGGCGTGACGAGGCGTCGGAATACCCAGGCTGTGCCAGACCTGCTTGGTGCGCAGCTTGTCCATGGCCAGCGCCGACGCAAGGATGCCGCTGCCGGTGTAAGGAATGCCCAGGCATTCGAGCAGGCCCTGCATGCTGCCGTCTTCACCGCCACGACCGTGGAGGATGATGAAGGCGCGGTCGATTTTTTCGCTCAGCAAACGCTGCAGCAGGTCATCGCCCACGTCGAGACCGAACGCATCCACACCCGCGCTTTGCAGCGCATCGAGAACGGCGTTGCCCGACTTCAGGGACACTTCGCGCTCGGCGCTCTTGCCACCGAACAGCACGGCGACCCGGCCGAAGTCTTTCGGCGCGACAGTGGAGACGAGGTTGGCGTAGGCAGCAGTCATTTCAACTTCCCCTCGACCGGCGCAGCCACGGCGCCGGCGAACAACTCACTTTTCAACAGTTTCGGTGCGAGACCGCCGATATCACCGGCGCCCTGGCACAGCAGAATGTCGCCGGCGCGCAGCAGCGGCTTGACCACCGGCGCGAGATCGACACCCCGCTCGATGTAGATCGGGTCGAGCTGGCCGCGCTGGCGGATGCTGTTGCACAGCTTGCGGCTGTCGGCACCCGGGATCGGCTCTTCGCCGGCTGGATAGACTTCCATCAACAGCAGCACGTTGGCGTCGGCCAGTACATTGACGAAGTCGTCATACAGATCGCGGGTACGGCTATAGCGGTGCGGCTGATAGACCATCACCAACCGGCGCTCCGGCCAGCCACCGCGCACGGCCTTGATCACCGCCGCGACTTCGGTCGGGTGGTGGCCGTAGTCGTCGACCAGCATCACATTGCCGCCGTCTACCGGCAGTTCGCCGTAGACCTGGAAGCGTCGGCCGACGCCCTGGAACCCGGACAGGCCCTGGACGATGGCTTCATCGCTGACGCCTTCGTCGGTGGCGATGCAAATGGTCGCCAGTGCGTTGAGCACGTTGTGGTTACCCGGCATGTTCACCGAGACATCCAGCGGCTCGCGATCCGGACGCAGCACGGTAAAGAAGGTCTGCATGCCCTGCTGGCGGACATTGATGGCGCGTACGTCGCAGTCTTCGCCAAAGCCATAGGTGACGGTCGGACGCTTGACCTGCGGCAGGATTTCACGCACCACCGGATCGTCCAGGCACACCACGGCCAGACCGTAGAACGGCAGGTTGTGGAGGAACTCGACGAAGGTTTTCTTCAGTTTGTTGAAGTCACCGTCGTAGGTCGCCATGTGATCAGCGTCGATGTTGGTGACCACGGCCACCAGCGGCTGCAGATGCAGGAAACTGGCATCGCTTTCGTCAGCCTCGGCGATCAGGTAACGGCTGGTGCCGAGCTGGGCATTGGTGCCCGCGGCATTCAGACGGCCACCGATGACGAAGGTCGGGTCCAGGCCACCGGCGGCAAACACCGAAGCGATCAGGCTGGTGGTGGTGGTTTTGCCATGGGTACCGGCGACGGCGATGCCGTGGCGATAGCGCATCAGCTCGGCCAGCATTTCTGCACGCGGCACCACGGGGATGCGGCGCTCCAGCGCGGTGGCAACTTCCGGGTTGGACGTGTTCACGGCACTCGACACCACCAGCACGTCGGCCGCGGCAGCGTTTTCGGCGCGGTGACCGATGAAAATCTGCGCGCCGAAGGATTCCAGGCGCTCGGTGACCGGCGATGCTTTCAGGTCGGAACCGGACACTTCATAGCCCAGGTTCAGCAACACTTCGGCAATCCCGCACATGCCCACGCCGCCGATTCCGACGAAGTGGATGCGACGGATGCGGCGCATTTCCGGTTGTGGCATGGCTTTCTTGTTCTCAACCATGGGCCACCTCCAGGCAGGTATCGACCACGTTACGGGTGGCATCGGGTTTGGCCAGGCGGCGGGCCGCGGTGGCCATATCATTGAGTCGTTGCGGTTGCATCAGGACCTCTGTCAGGCGAGCGGCAAGATCCGCTGCGCCAGTCGTTCTTTGCGGCATCAGGAAGGCTGCGCCTTCGCGGGCCAAATAATCGGCGTTGCGGGTCTGGTGATCGTCGATCGCATGGGGCAAGGGCACCAGCATCGAGGGCAGACCGGCGGCAGCCAGTTCGCTGATGGTCAGCGCGCCTGCGCGACATACCACCAGGTCGGCCCAGCCATAGGCTTGGGCCATGTCTTTGATGAAAGGCTGCACTTGCGCCTCGACGCCAGCCGCGCGATAGCGCTCTGAAGTCACTCCATCGTGGTTTTTGCCGGCCTGATGGAACACGTCCGGGCGCAAGTCGGCGGCGACTTGCGACAGGGCTTCAGGCAGCAACTTGTTCAACGGCTCTGCACCCAGGCTTCCGCCCAGGATCAGCAAACGCGCCTTGCGACCGACCAGGGCTGGTCGCGGTGTTTCGAGGAACAGCTCGGTGCGCACCGGGTTACCGGTGGTCCGACGGCTGTTCGACAGGGTAAAGGTGTCGGGAAACGCTTCACAGACCCGGGCGGCCAACGGCACCAGCAGCCGATTGGCGGTACCGGCCACGGCGTTCTGCTCATGAACGATCACCGGCACACCGGCCAGTTTGGCGGCGACACCGCCAGGACCGGTCACATAACCACCAAAGCCGACCACGCAGACCGGCCGCAACCGACGAATGATCGCCCGCGCCTGCCAGACCGACTTGAGCAACATGAACGGCGCCTTGAGCAGGGACAACTTGCCCTTGCCACGCAGACCGCTGGCGTGAATCCGGTGCAGCTCGATGCCGGCCGCCGGAACCAGGTCGTTCTCGATGCCGCGCGGCGTGCCGAGCCAGTGCACGGAATAACCGCGGGACTGGAACTCGCGGGCACAGGCCAGCGCCGGGAACACGTGGCCACCGGTACCGCCGGCCATGATCAATACATTAGCGCCCATGGTTCGGCTCCTCGGCGAAGTCGCTCTCATGGAATTCCATCTCTTCACTGCCCAGGTGGGTTCGACTCTCCCACTCGATGCGCAGCAGCAAGCCGAGACAGGCGCAGCAGATCACCAACGAACTGCCGCCATAACTGAGAAACGGCAAGGTCAGCCCCTTGGTCGGCAGCAGCCCGACGTTCACCCCGATGTTGATCAGGAACTGACCAATCCACAGGAATGACAAGCCGTAGGCCACATAGGCGGCAAAAAACTGCTTGGCCTTCTCGGCCCACAATCCGATGTACATGCCGCGAATACAGACAAAGACGAACAGCGCGACCGTGCACAGCGAACCCACGGCACCCAGTTCTTCGGCAAGGACCGAGAACACGAAGTCGGTGTGGGCTTCCGGCAGATAGAATTGTTTCTGCACGCTGTTACCCAGGCCAACGCCCAGCCATTCGCCGCGACCGAAAGCGATCAAGGCTTGAGACAACTGATAACCGGCACCGAACTGGTCGGCCCACGGATCGGCGAAGTTGGTCAGGCGCGCCATTCGATACGGCTGCATTTGAATCAACAACACCACCGCACCGACCGCCAGCACCACCATCAAGGAAAAGCGGAACAGCCCGACCCCGCCGAGGAACAGCATCGCCGCGGCAGCCCCCATCATCACGACGGTGGCACCGAAGTCCGGCTCCATCAGTAGCAGGCCCGCCATCGGCAGCAGAACGATGAACGGCTTGAAGAACCCCATCCAGCTCTCACGCACTTCTTTCTGACGGCGCACCAGATAGCCGGCGAGGTAAATCACCACGAACACCTTGGCGATTTCGGAAGGTTGTACGTTGAAGAAGCTGAAGCCGATCCAGCGCATCGAACCGTTCACTTCACGACCGATCCCCGGAATGATCACCATCACCAGTAACCCGAAGGCACCCAGCAGCATCAGCCAGCCCAGGCGTTGCCAGGTGGCGATCGGAATCATCATGGTGACAATGCAGGCACCCAGGCCCAGCACGACATAAATGAGGTGGCGAATCATGTAATACAGGGGACTGCCCGATTGTACGGCCGCCACTTCGGTCGACGCCGAGGCAATCATGATCAGCCCCAGGCCGAGCAGCGACAGGCATCCGACGAGCATCGGAAAGTCGAGATCGATACCGCGTCCGGTGATGAGCGGCGATGGATACGGCTTGATGATGCCCCTGAGGCTCATGCCAGATCCTCCACGGCGCGGACGAACTGGTGACCACGGTCTTCGTAGTTCTTGAACATGTCGAAGCTGGCACAGGCCGGCGACAGCAGGACCACGTCACCCGCTTGAGCGGCGGCGCGGCACTGCTCCACGGCTTCGACCAGCGAGCCGACGCGGATCAACGGCACGGCATCGCCGATGGCATCGCCGATCTTGTCGGAGTCACGGCCCATCAGAATGACGGCGCGGCAGTTGGCCGCCACCGGACCGCGCAGGTCCTTGAACTCGGCACCCTTGCCGTCGCCACCAGCGATCAGCACGATCTTGCCGTCGATGTCCGCGCCCAGGCCTTCGATGGCTGCCAGGGCGGCACCCACGTTGGTGGCTTTGGAGTCGTTGTAATAGCCCACGCCGTCCAGGTCACGCACCCACTGGCAGCGGTGCTCGAGACCGGCGAAATTGCGCAACGCCGACAGCATGGCGTCGAACGGCAGGCCGACAGCGTGGCCCAGCGCCAATGCCGCCAGGGCGTTGGACTGGTTGTGGGCGCCGCGAACTTTCAGCTCACGCACCGGCATCAGGTTCTGGAACTCGAAGGCCAGGTATTTCTCGCCGCCTTCTTCGCGGATACCGAAGGCCTTGAAGTCAGGCTTGTTCAGGCCGAAGGTCCAGCAAGGCTGGCCCTCGCCCATCAGCGGCCGGCTCAGGGCATCCTGGCGGTTGACCACGAACTGCTTCGCGCCACGGAAAATCCGGTGCTTGGCCAGGTGATAGGCCGGCAGGCCGCTGTAGCGGTCCATGTGGTCTTCGCTGATGTTGAGTACGGTCGCGACTTCGGCGTTGAGCTGATCGGTGGTTTCGAGCTGGAAGCTCGACAGTTCCATCACGTACAGCTCGATATCGTCGCGTAGCAAGTCCAGCGCCGGCGTACCGAGATTACCGCCGACGGCGACACGCTTGCCGGCCGCAGCCGCCATCTCGCCAACCAGGGTGGTCACGGTGCTTTTCGCGTTGGAACCGCTGATCGCCACGATCGGTGCCTTCGCGTTACGCGCGAACAGCTCGATATCGCCGGACAGGTTCACGCCACGGGCAGCGGCAGCCTGCAGGGCCGGGGTCGCCAGCGCCAGGCCGGGGCTCACGTAGAGCTCGTCGGCACGGCACAGGAATTCGACGTCCAGCTCGCCACAACGCACTTCCACGTGCGGATAGTCACGCTTGAGCGTGGCCAGTTCCGGTGGATTTTCCCGCGTATCGGCCACGGCAAACGCCACGCCCCGGTTCGCCAGGAAGCGAACCAGGGACATGCCGCTCTTGCCGAGGCCGACAACGATGCGGAAGTGGTCAGAAGCGATCAGAGACACGTGTTTCTACCTCAGCTTCAGAGTGGCAAGGCCAATCAGCACGAGAATCACGGTGATGATCCAGAAACGGACGATCACGCGCGGCTCGGGCCAGCCCTTGAGTTCAAAGTGGTGATGAATCGGCGCCATGCGGAATACGCGGCGACCGGTCAGCTTGAAGGACGCCACCTGAATGACGACCGACAGGGTTTCCATCACGAACACACCGCCCATGATGAACAGGACGATTTCCTGACGGACGATCACGGCAATGGTGCCCAGGGCCGCGCCCAGCGCCAGTGCTCCGACGTCACCCATGAAGACTTGCGCCGGGTAGGTGTTGAACCACAGGAAGCCCAGCCCCGCACCGATCAGCGCGCCGCAGAACACGATCAATTCACCGGCGCCCGGTACGTAAGGAATGAGCAGATATTCGGCGAATTTCACGTTACCCGACAGGTAGCAGAAAATCCCCAGGCCACCGCCGACCATCACGGTCGGCATGATCGCCAGGCCGTCGAGACCATCGGTCAGGTTGACCGCGTTGCTCGAACCGACGATCACGAAATAGGTCAGGACGATGAAGCCTGCACCCAACGGAATGCTGTAGTCCTTGAGCATTGGCAGGATCAGGGTGGTTTCAACCGGCGTCGCGGCGGTCATATAAAGGAAGATCGCCGCGCCCAGGCCGAACACCGACTGCCAGAAATATTTCCAGCGGCTCGGCAAGCCGCGGGAGTTCTTCTCGATCACCTTGCGGTAGTCATCGACCCAGCCAATGGCGCCGAACAGCAGGGTCACCAGCAGCACGACCCAGACATAACGGTTGGTCAGGTCAGCCCACAACAGGGTACTGACGCCAATGGAAGACAGAATCAACGCGCCGCCCATGGTCGGGGTGCCCGACTTGGACAGGTGCGATTGCGGGCCATCGTTACGAACGGACTGGCCGATCTGACGGTTCTGCAGGGTGCGGATCATCCACGGGCCATAGCACAGCGACAAAACCAGCGCGGTCAGTACACCGAGAATCCCGCGCAGGGTCAGGTACTGGAAGACCGCGAAGCCTTTGTAGAACTGTTGCAGATACTCCGCTAGCAGCAGCAGCATTAATGTTTCTCCAGACTGGTCCCGCACAAAGCGGCGACGATGTTTTCCATCGCAGCGCTGCGCGAGCCCTTGATCAAAATAGTGGTGTTTGTGTCTTGCTCGGCGCCCAAGGCCTTGATCAGCTCAGCCTGCGTGCTGAAGTGAAAAGCCTGTGGGCCGAAGGCGTTGACGGCGTGAAGCATCATTGGCCCGACCGCGTACAGCGCAGAAACCTTGCCCCGGGCGTACTCGCCCACGTCGCGATGCCCCTGCTCCGCCCAATCGCCCAACTCGCCGATATCTCCGAGCACCAGAACGGTGCGGCCGGAAAAGCCGGCCAGTATATCAACGGCGGCGCACATGGAGGTGGGGTTCGCGTTGTAAGTGTCATCGATCACGCGCATGCCATTGCTGGCCAGTTGCGCGACGGTGCGCCCCTTGACCGGCTGCACCGCGCCCAGGCCCGTGGCGATGCCGAACAGCGACACCCCCAACGCATGGGCGGCGGCCGCAGCCGCCATGGCATTGGCAACGTTATGGGTGCCGAGCAGATTCAACTGAACGCGCTCCACACCTTCGGGTGCATGCAGATTGAACGCCGGGCAGCCACGCGCGTCGGTGGTCAGATCGCTGGCATGGAAATCTGCGCGGCTGTTGCTCAGGGCAAACGTCAGCACCTTGCGGCCGGCTGCGCGTTTCTTCCAGATCTCGAACGCCTTGTCATCCAGATTGAGTACGGCGACGCCATCGGCATCCAGCCCTTCAATGATCTCGCCCTTGGCTTCGACGATTTTTTCCGGCCCGCCGAACTCGCCAACGTGGGCAGTCCCGGCATTGTTGAGAATGGCCACGTGGGGCTTGGTCATGGCGACGGTGTAGGCAATTTCACCCAGGCGCGATGCACCCAGTTCGATCACGGCGGCAGTGTGTTCCGGCGCCAGTTCCAGCAGGGTCAGCGGAACGCCGAGGTCGTTATTCAAATTGCCACGGGTGGCCAGTACCGGACCGCGGGTACGCAGGATGCTCGCGAGCATTTCCTTGACCGTGGTCTTGCCGCTGGACCCCGTGACGGCTGCAACCGGCTGAATGAATGCCGAACGATTCAGTGCGCCCAGTTTCCCCAATGCCTGACGGGTGTCGCCTACCAGCAATTGCGGCAAGCTGCTGCCGGCGACTTCGCGCTCGACCAGTGCCGCCACGGCGCCTTTGGCCGCCACGTCATTGAGATAGTCATGACCATCGAAACGCGGACCGGCCAAAGCGATAAACAGCTGGCCCGGCTTGATGGCGCGACTGTCGATGCTGGCACCGTCGAAGCTGGCATCGGTACCGATCAAACGGGCGCTCAATGCGCCGGTCAGTTCGCTGAGTTTCAAGGCTTTAAGCATGGGCTACCTCCCACACGGTCAAGGCATGATCGGCCTCGACCAGATCAGAGAAGGCATGACGCTCGCCGTTGATTTCCTGATAGTCCTCGTGACCTTTTCCAGCCAGCACGATCACGTCGTCGGCCGACGCTCCAGCAATCAGCTGGGCAATCGCCTGGCCACGTCCGGCAACGAAAGTGACTTTGTCCACAGCCGTGAAACCGGCGCGGATGTCGTCGAAAATGATCGCTGGATCTTCGGTACGCGGGTTGTCGTCGGTGACCAGCACGCCGTCGGCCAATCGCTCGACCACTTCGGCCATCAGCGGACGCTTGCCGCGATCGCGGTCGCCGCCGCAGCCGAACAGGCACAGCAAGCGACCTTTGACGTGTGGGCGCAAGGCAGACAGGACTTTTTCCAGGGCGTCCGGGGTGTGGGCGTAATCGACGACTACCAACGGCTGGGTACCACCGCCGAGGCGCTGCATGCGACCGGCCGGGCCTTCGAGCTTCGGCAACACTTTAAGAATTTCGTCCAGTGGGTAGTCCAGGCCGAGCAAGGCGCCAATGGCGGCCAACACGTTGCTCAGATTGAAACGACCGAGCAAGGTGCTGCGCAGGTGGTGCTCGCCCTGCGGCGTGACCAGCGTGGCGCGCACCCCTTCGTCGTCGAACTGCGCTTCGCGGCAATACAGGTAAGCGCTTTTGTCGAGCAGGCTGTAGGTGATCAAGCGCGACTCACGCTTGTCGGCGGCCAGTTGCCGACCGAAATCGTCGTCGAGGTTCACCACCCGACATTTCAAATCGTTCCAGGCGAACAGCTTGGCCTTGGCTTCGCCATAAGCGTGCATGGTGCCGTGATAGTCCAGGTGATCGCGGGACAGGTTGGTCATCACCGCCACATCGAACGCCAGCGCGGTGACCCGGCCCTGGTCCAGGCCATGGGACGACACTTCCATGGCCACCGCTTTGGCGCCGGCCTTTTTCAAGTCGCCAAGGGTCGCTTGCACGGCAATCGGATTCGGCGTGGTGTGCAGGCCGCTTTCCAGCGCGCCGTAGAAACCGGAACCCAGGGTGCCGACGATGCCGCAGTGCTGGCCAAGCAGGTCCAGCGCCTGGGCCACCAGTTGGGTCACGCTGGTCTTGCCGTTGGTCCCGGTCACACCGATCAGGTTCAGGTGATGACTGGGTTCGCCATAAAAACGTCCGGCGATATCCGACAGCTGCGCCGCCAGGCCCTTGACCGGAATCAATGGCACATCGGTGATCGGCAGCACGGTGGTGCCTTCCACTTCATAAGCTACGGCAGCGGCACCGCGCTGCAATGCATCGCCGATATGCGAGCGGCCGTCGAACCTGCCGCCCGGCACTGCGAGAAACAGGTCACCGGCGCGCACGTTGCGGCTGTCGAGTGCCAACTCACGGATCAACAGATCGTGACCGGCGTGGGGGAATATCTTGTTCAGACTTAATGACATCAGCCGCGCCCTCCATTGGCTTTCAGCGGAACGACCGGGGTGGCGTTGGCTTGTTGAACAGGTGGCAAATTGTCCGGGGTTACGTTCATCAGGCGCAGGGTGCCGGACATCACTCGGCTGAACACCGGCGCCGAAACCAGACCACCGAAGTAACCAGCCTTGGTCGGCTCATCGATGACGACCACGATGGCGTAACGCGGATCGCTCATCGGACCGAACCCGGCAAACAGCGAGCGGTAGGAATTCTCGGCATAACCTTTGGTGCCGACCGAGGTTTTACGCGCAGTACCGGACTTGCCGCCCACGTGATAGGCCGGCACCTGCGCACGGAATACGCCGCGCGGAGCCTCGATCACCTGTTGCAGCATGGTCTGCATGGTTTTCGCGACCGTTTCCGGCAACACCTGCGTGGTTTGCGGTGTTTTATCGGTTTTGATCAGTGTCAGCGGTGCGAGGCGGCCATTGTTGGCCAGGGCCGAGAAGGCATGCACCAGCTGGATCGCCGTCACCGAAATACCGTAGCCGTAGGACAACGTGGCCGTCTCGGCCTTGCGCCACTCGCGGTAGTTCGGCAGGTTGCCGACGCGCTCGCCCGGGAAGCCGAGACCCGTGTCCTGGCCGAGGCCAAGTTTTTGCGCCAGGCGGAAAATGGTTTCACCGCCGATATCGAACGCAACCTTACTCATGCCGACGTTACTGGAATTGATCAGGATGCCGGTCATATCCAACACCGGACCTTCCGTCTTGGAGACGTCCTTGATGGTGTATTTCCCGATCTGCAAAGTGCCCGGATACACCTCGACACTGTCGGTCGGCTTCCAGCGCCCGGTTTCGATGGCGGCGCTCATGGAAATCGCCTTCATGGTCGAACCCGGCTCGAATACGTCGATCATCGCGCGGTTACGCATCATCGCCGGTTGCAGGTTACGGCGGTTATTCGGGTTGTAGGTCGGCTGGTTGACCATGGCGAGGATTTCGCCGGTCTTCACATCCATGATCACCAGGCTGCCGGCCTTGGCGCCGTTCTCGATGATTGCGTTGCGCAGTTCGCGGTTCGCCAGATATTGCAGGCGCAGGTCAATGGACAACGCCAAGGGCTTTCCGGCCTTGGCGTTTTTGGTGACCTGGACATCCTTGATCAGCCGGCCGCGCCGGTCCTTGATGACCTGTCGTTTGCCGGGGACTCCAGCAAGCCATTCCTCATAGGCCAGTTCGACACCTTCTCGACCATGGTCATCGATGTCGGTAAAACCCACCATGTGGGCGGTGACTTCACCGGCCGGATAGAAACGGCGAAACTCTTCGATGCCGTAAACTCCCGGCACTTTCAAGTCGAGCACAGCCTGACCCTGCTCAGGCGTCAGCCCGCGCACCAGGTAAATGAATTCTTTATTGGCCTGGGCTTCGAGACGCTCGGCCAGGGCTTTCGGGTCTTGCCCCAGCGCAGCAGCCAGCGCCGGCCACTTTTCCTTGGCCAGCTGCATTTCCTTGGCGTTGGCCCACAGGGTAGTCACCGGCGTACTGACGGCCAGAGGCTCGCCGTTACGGTCGGTGATCAGACCACGGTGAGCCGGAATCGGAATGTGACGAACGCTGCGCGCGTCACCCTGACCTTTGAGGAAGTCACGGTCGACCACTTGCAGATCGATAATGCGCCAGGCGATCGCCGCCACCATGACACCGAGCAGACCCAACACCAGGCGAAACCGCCAGGGAAAGAGTGCGCCTTCGAGTTTCATCATGGCGCCACCATCTGCACTTCGGCGGCACCGGGAATGCGCATTTTCAGTTGTTCAGTGGCCAGCACTTCGATACGGCTATGGGCCGTCCAGGTGCTCTGCTCAAGAATCAATCGGCCCCACTCGGCCTGGGCCTTGTCGCGCACGCTCAACTCGTTGTACAGCGAATTCAGCAGCTGACGATTCCAGTGGGCGCTGTAGGACACGCCGATGGCAGACATGAGCACGCCAACGAACAGCAGCAGCATGAAAAAGCTTCCGCCGGGCAGTGGCTTGGCGAAAAGCTTGCTCACCGCAGCTTCTCCGCCACACGCATGACAGCGCTACGGGAACGTGGGTTGGCCTTGAGTTCGGCGTCGGAGGCCGTCTGCGCTTTGCCATGGACTTTGATTTTCGGTTCGAAGGCGACATGCCGAACCGGCAGGTTGCGCGGCAGGTTGTCGGCTTCGCCTTTCACCAGCTTGCGCATGAACAGTTTGACGATACGGTCTTCGAGGGAGTGGAAGCTGATTACCACCAGACGGCCGCCCACTTCCAGGCAGTCGAGAGCGGCTTCGAGGCCGGCTTCCAGATCGCCCAGTTCGTTGTTTACGTGAATACGCAGGCCCTGGAACGCACGGGTAGCAGGGTTCTTGCCCTTTTCCCAGGCCGGGTTGGCGACTTTCAACACTTCAGCCAGATCGGCGGTGCGCTCGAACGGCTTGATGTCGCGACGCTCGGCCACGGCACGGGCCATGCGCCCGGAAAAACGCTCTTCGCCGTATTCCTTGAACACCCGGGCGATTTCTTCCACCGGTGCGCTGTTGACGAACTCCGCCGCACTGATCCCGCGGGATGGGTCCATGCGCATGTCCAAAGGACCGTCGTTGAGGAAGCTGAAGCCGCGCTCAGGATCGTCGAGTTGTGGCGAAGACACACCGAGGTCGAGCAAAACGCCGCTGACCTTGCCGTGCAGACCACGCTCTGCGACTTCGGATCCAAGCTCTGCAAAGCTGCGCTGCACAACGACAAAGCGGCCGTCTTCGGCCGCTAGCGTCTGCCCGGTGGCAATCGCTTGAGGATCTTTGTCGAATCCGAGCAACCGACCATCAGGACCGAGCCGGCTGAGAATCATCCGGCTATGCCCGCCGCGCCCGAACGTGCCATCCAGATAGCAGCCATCAGGACGTACGGCGAGAGCCTCGACGGCTTCGTCAAGCAGTACGGTGATGTGGTTAAAGCCGCTATCAATAGTCACAGGATCAAATCACGCAGTTCATCAGGCATGGCGCCCGGTTGTTGAATAGCAGCCAGGTCGGCGGCAGAAACCGCATTCCAGGCATCCTCGTCCCACAATTGGAACTTGTTCAGTTGGCCTACCAACATCGCGCGCTTATCCAACTTGGCATATTCACGAAGACGCGGCGGAACCAGAAAACGACCACTGCCATCGAGCTCGAGGTCGACGGCATTACCAATCAGTAAACGTTGCAGGCGGCGGTTCTCTTCGCGAAGCGAAGGCAGTGCGCGCAGTTTGGTTTCAATAATTTCCCACTCATCGAGGGGGTAAACACACAAACACGGATCAACGGCATCAATTGTGACGATCAACTGACCGGAACTACGCGAAACGAGCTCGTCACGGTACCGGCTCGGCATGGCGAGACGGCCCTTTGCATCGAGACTGATAGCGTTGGCTCCGCGAAACACGTCAGCGTTTCTCCAAATATTAGCGTTTTGCGCTCAAAAAACCCACTTCATGCCACTTTCCGCCACTTGCGCACACTATAGGAATGCGCCCACCACACCGTCAAGGCGCGGATTAAAGGAAAACCCTTACAGAACTGAGATTTAGGAGCATAAAAGGAGGGGTAACGAGAATCCGGCAGATGCATTCGCCCAATAACTTGAATCAGCACAGAAGGCTGCGTTCGAAAGTTAAAGTGATTTATTAAGAGTAAGATTTTTTCGGTATTACGAAAGTGCTTATGCCGACGTTTTGAAAGGGGGAGAAATCGGGTACCGCATGGAGTTTATGCGTTCGTTACCAGAGCAGGCCAATCGATATCACAAAACGCCTTCTATCGTGATCTGCACGAAGGGAAATGGCGATCACCGCCCCCGCTCAAATGATTTAAGCAGAGGGTAGAAAAAAGGTGGAGAGTCGATCTGTAAGCCGGGTTCTGTCTTGAACAGTCATTCGTCTACGATGGCCATCACTGGACATCTTTAGCAACCTACCCGGTCCCAGCGCGGGCCACGCCTTGGGACCCTATTTGGTCTTGCTCCAAGTGGGGTTTACCTAGCCACGAACTGTTGCCAGACGTGCGGTGCGCTCTTACCGCACCTTTTCACCCTTACCGGCGCCGAAGCGCTTAGGCGGTTATTTTCTGTGGCACTTTCCGTAGGCTCACGCCTCCCAGGCATTACCTGGCACTTCGCCCTATGGAGCCCGGACTTTCCTCCCCCCCCTAATTTTCATAGAGGGCAGCGACTGTCCGATCGACTCTCCGCCGCGAAGGTTAACGGCAGAGCGCCCGAAGAACAAGCGATAAACGCCTTCAGCCACGCCTGCGCGTCGGGTTTTACTCGCCCTTCTGTTTATCCAGCGCAACTTGATAGAGCACATTCTTGCGCTCACCGGTAATTTGCGCCGCCAATGCCGCAGCACGCTTGAGCGGCATTTCCTCGAGCAAGAGGTTGAGGATGCGCATCGCTTCGCTGCTGACAGCGTCCTCGCTCTCGGGAGCCGACCAACCTGCCACCAGCACTACGCACTCGCCGCGCTGCTGATTACTGTCCGACTCGACGAACTGGCGCAACTCGGCCAGTGGCAAGCCCTTGAGGGTTTCGAATGTCTTTGTCAGCTCGCGCGCCAGCAATGCGGGGCGATCGGCGCCGAACACCAGCTCCATGTCTTGCAGACATTCAAGGATGCGGTGCGGGGCTTCGTAAAAGATCAGCGTGCGCGGCTCTTCCTTTATCGCCTCAAGACGAGCGCGTCGTCCCACCGCCTTGGCCGGCAGGAAGCCTTCAAAGATGAAACGATCCGACGGCAGGCCGGCCGCCGACAATGCAGCAACCAATGCACAGGCGCCCGGAACCGGCACCACATTGATCCCGGCCGCACGGGCCTGACGCACCAGGTGATAACCCGGATCGGAAATCAGCGGCGTTCCGGCATCGGAGATCAGCGCCACATCGTCACCCGCGAGCAAGCGGGTAATGAAGCGACTACCTTCATCGCGCTCGTTGTGCTCATGGCACGCCGCCAGTGGCGTAGGGATGCCGAAATGCTGCATCAAGCGCTGGGAGTGCCGGGTATCTTCGGCAGCGATCAATGCGACCTCGCGCAGGATCTTCAGCGCGCGCGCACTGATGTCATCCAGGTTGCCGATGGGCGTCGCCACCACATAAAGCGAGCCAGCAGCGGAATTCAAAGCACCTGGAGCAGTCAAAGCGCACACCTCATGATCGATAAAGCCGCCATTGTAACGCGTAGCGACGCTGGCGATATGTGCAAGCACCATCAGGTTTTGCAGCTGTTTGTGCCGCATCGCAACATTTACACCAGCTAAATTGATCGATTCACGCCAGCAACATCGCGCCCCGGCCAGCGCTTGGGTACAATTCCACGCTAATTTGATCGAGTATCAGGAACACTTACATGATCGCTTGCCTGCGGCTGTTCACTGCCCTCTGCCTCGCTGCCTTGCTGGCGGCTTGCGCCAGCTCGCCCTCCTCCAGCCTTGGCGAACTCCCACGGACCCCGGACGCCAGTATCGAGCAACTGCTTGAAAAGGCCGCCCAAAGCAAATCGCCGGAAGACGCCGCCTTGCTGCGCCTGAGCGCAGCAGACCTGGCCTACCGCCAGGGCAACGCCGCCCAATCCGCGCAGATCCTGCAGCAAGTGCCCGTGGAGCAACTCAAGCCCGGCCAGCAGGTATTCGCCAACACGCTGGCCGCCGAATTGGCCATGACCCGTAACCAGCCGAAAGCTGCACTGACCGCCTTGAGCCATCCGAGCCTGCAGCGCCTGGGGGAATTGCCGGAAGAGCAACAGGTCCGCACTGGCACCGTCCGTGCTCGCGCACTTGAAGCCGATGGCCAGACCCTGGCTGCCGCCCGGGAACGCATCTTCATCGCTCCGATGCTCAGCGGCGAAGCCGCCGGCAAAAACCACGAAGCCATCTGGGTACTGATCGCCTCGCTACCGACCGACCAACTGCAACCAGGCACCGCCGATGACCTCGGCGGCTGGATGGCCCTGGCTCTGGCGGTAAAAACTGCCGGCACCCTGGAACAGCAGCAGGCCGCCATCGACAACTGGCGCAAGCAGAACCCGAAACACCCAGCCGCCGTTCAATTGCCGCTGCCACTGACCAAACTCAAGGAACTGGCCAGCCAGCCCCTGAGCAAGATCGCCCTGCTGCTGCCGCAAGACGGCCAGCTGGCCTCGGTCGGCAAAGCATTGCGCGAAGGTTTCATGGCCGCTCACTACCAGGCCCAACAAGCCGGACAGCAACCACCCGCCATCGAATTCTATGACAGCTCACGCCTGACCTCCCTCGACGAGTTCTATCGCAAGGCGCAGGCCGATGGCGTGCAACTGGTCGTCGGCCCGCTGGAGAAGCCGCTGGTCAAACAGCTGAGCACTCGCCCGCAATTGCCGATCACGACCCTGGCACTGAACTACAGCGAAGGTGAACAAGGTCCGGCGCAACTGTTCCAGTTTGGTCTTGCAGCCGAAGACGAAGCCCGTGAAGTGTCCCGCCGCGCCCGCGCCGACGGTCTGCATCGCGCAGCCATCATGGTGCCGAAAGGCGAATGGGGCGACCGCGTACTGCGGGCGTTCAGCCAGGACTGGCAAGCCAATGGCGGCAGCATCGTTGCCACCGAACGCGTCGACCAGCCGGTTCAGTTGGCCCAGCAGATTGCCGACATGTTCCAGCTGCGCCAGAGCGAAGGTCGCGCCAAGAGCCTGCAAAGCACGGTAGGTTCGCAAGTCGCCGCTCAGCCTTCCCGTCGTCAGGACATCGAGTTCATCTTCCTGGCCGCCACGCCGCAACAGGCTCAGCAGATCAAACCGACCCTGAACTTCCAGTACGCGGGCGATGTTCCGGTTTACGCCACGTCCCACGTGTTCAGCGCCAGCGGCGACGTGAACCAGTACAACGACATGAACGGTATTCGCTTCTGCGAAACCCCATGGCTTCTGGATGCCAATGATCCACTGCGCAAACAGGTCACGGCACAATGGCCTCAAGCCGCCGGCAGCCTGGGTCGCCTGTACGCAATGGGTGTCGATGCCTATCGCCTGGCACCACGCCTGGGGCAACTCAAGGCCCTGCCGGACAGCCGCATCGAGGGTCAATCGGGCAGCCTGGGCATGACGCAGAACCAGCGCGTCGTGCGTCAGTTGCCATGGGCCGAGTTCATCAACGGTCAGGTTCAACGCCTGCCGGACACTTCGCGCTGATGCCTGACAGGTCACGCCAGCAAAGCGGTAAGGATGCCGAGCGCCAGGCGCTCGAGCATCTTCAACAACAGGGTCTGCGCCTGCTGGCGCAGAACTGGTTGTGTAAACGCGGCGAGCTTGATCTGGTCATGCTAGATGGCGATACAGTAGTATTCGTTGAAGTTCGCTACAGAAAAAACACTCAATGGGGTGGCGCGCTCGATAGCATCGATGAGCGCAAACGGCAGAAACTGATTTTTGCCGCGCAGTATTTTCTTCAGCGCGAGTCGCGCTGGGCCAATTCCCCTTGCCGTTTCGACGTGGTTGCCATTGATAGCGACCTCGATCAGTTGAACTGGTTACAGAATGCCTTCGACAGCTGATCGCTTGCACCCCGAACCGGATAACACCCAACACTTTTGCTCTTTGTTTTGCGGGCTGCACATTCACGTGCCGGACAGCCGCGCTCATTAAGGTCACACAGATGGACATGCAATCCCGAATTCGCCAGCTTTTTCAGGCCAGTATCGACACCAAGCAACAGGCGATGGAAGTACTTGCACCGCACATCGAGCAAGCCAGCCAGGTCATGGTCAACGCCCTGCTCAATGAAGGCAAAATGCTTTCCTGTGGCAATGGTGGCTCCGCCGGCGACGCCCAGCACTTCTCCTCCGAGCTGCTCAACCGCTTCGAGCGTGAGCGTCCGAGCCTGCCCGCCATTGCGTTGACCACCGACAGCTCGACGATCACCTCGATCGCCAACGACTACAGCTACAACGAAGTGTTCTCCAAGCAGATCCGTGCCCTCGGCCAACCGGGGGATGTCCTGCTGGCAATTTCCACCAGCGGTAACTCGGCGAACATTATTCAAGCGATCCAGGCCGCACATGATCGCGAAATGATTGTCGTAGCATTGACCGGTCGCGATGGCGGCGGCATGGCGTCGCTGCTATTGCCCGAGGACGTGGAGATTCGCGTACCGGCCAACGTCACCGCACGTATTCAGGAAGTCCACCTGCTGGCGATCCATTGCCTTTGCGATTTGATCGACAGCCAACTGTTCGGGAGTGAAGAATGACCCCTAATCGCCTCGGCCTACTGGCCCTGACCCTGTGCCTCGGCATCAGCGGCTGCACCTCGGTGGTTAAAGCCAGCCGCGAAGCACCGATTGAAGATGACCGTGGCACCCGCACCTTCGGCAGCAAGATCGACGACTCCCTGATCGACACCAAGGTTGGCGTAAATGTCGCCAAGGCCGACCCGGCACTGGATAACGACTCGCACATCGTCGTCACCAGCTTCAACGGCGTCGTGCTGCTCGCCGGCCAAACACCGCGCGCAGACCTCAAGGCCAAGGCCGAACAGGCTGCTGCCGCTGTCCAGCGCGTGAAGACGGTGCATAACGAACTGCAAGTGCTGCCGCCTTCTTCGCTGCTGGCACGCCAGAACGACACCTGGCTGACCACCAAGATCAAGACCCAGATGCTCGCAGACCCGAACATCCCCGGCTCGCGCATCAAGGTTGTCACCGAGAACGGCATCGTCTACCTGCTGGGTTTGCTGACCAAACAGGAAGCGGCTCAGGCGACCAATCTGGTGCAGGGTGTTTCCGGTGTTCAGAAGATCGTGAAGCTGTTTGAGTACATCGACTGAGATGCGCCTGCAGGAGCGAGCTTGCTCGCGAAAAACGTTCTGATATTGCGTTCATTCAGACAGCTAGCACCGCCGCTCACCTCCATCGCGAGCAAGCTCGCTCCTACGAAGTAACAAAAAAGGCGATCCTTGCGGATCGCCTTTTTTATTACTTCACCACTTTCAGGCTCGGCCGACCGCTGGGACGCGGCGGCTCGCTGTCAGGTGGCGGAATATCATCATCCGGCTCGATCTCATCCTCATCTTCCAGAGGCGATTCCAGATCGAACACCATGCCCTGACCGTTCTCCCGTGCGTAGATACCCAGGATCGATGCGATAGGCACATACAGCGTATGCGGCACACCACCGAAGCGGCCTTCAAAGCTCACCGCTTCGTTATCCATGTGCAAATGGCGCACGGCTTGTGGTGATACGTTCAGGACAATCTGCCCGTCACTGGCAAACCCTTGCGGCACCTGGACCGACGGATACTCGGAATTGACCAGCATGTGCGGGGTGCAATCGTTGTCCACAATCCACTCGTAGAGCGCGCGGACCAGATAAGGTCGACTGGAGTTCATAGCGGCTCCTTAAGCCTTAGCGCATGTCGCGTTCGACACCAGACAGACTCGCCTGGAAAGCCTCACGCGCAAACTGGCGCTCCATGTAATCAAGCAACGGCTTGGCTGGCCGTGGCAGTTCTATACCCAGAATCGGCAATCGCCAGAGTATTGGCAATAGGCAGCAATCCACCAGGCTTTGTTCCTCACTGAGGAAAAACGGCTTGTCGGCGAATAACGGCGACACGCCGGTCAGGCTTTCGCGCAATTCCTTGCGCGCCACGGCACGAGCGGCTTCCTTGGTCCGCGAATCCAGAATCAGATCCACCAGGCCACACCAGTCTCGCTGTATGCGATGCATCAGCAGACGGCTGTTGGCACGCGCCACTGGATAAACCGGCAGCAGCGGCGGGTGCGGATAACGCTCATCCAGGTATTCCATGACCACCGTAGATTCCCACAACGCCAGGTCACGATCGACCAGGGTGGGCAAACTGCCGTAAGGGTTCACTTCGATCAGTTTAGGCGGCTGACGGCCAGCTTCCACGTAAATGATCTCGGCGCTGACACCCTTCTCTGCCAGTACGATTCGCACCCGGTGGGAATAGTGGTCGGCGGGGTCGGAGTAACAGGCCAACCGATTGGTCACGCCCATGGCGATCCTCCTCGCTTGTAAAAATAATCGAAAGCGGAAAAACGAGCGCGCCCAGAGGGCGTCTCCCGTAACGCCTGGCCAGCCAGACTCGTTACACCTTCAGAGACGCCCTTGGGCGCGCGCGATTAACAGCAATTGCTTGAAGCGTTATCAGTGCACGTCTTTCCAGTACTCACGCTTGAGCAAGTAAGCGAATACGAAGAAGAACGCCAGGTACAGCAATACATAGGTACCAATGCGCTGATGTTGCAGCTTAACCGGGTTAGCCGAGTAAGCCAGGAAGGTTACCAGATTCTTGACCTTCTCATCGAACTGCTCTTCGGTCAAAGATCCACTCTTCGGCACGATGGTCAACTGATCGCACGCTTCATGAGTCAGCGCCGTACCGGTCAACGGATCATATTGCTTCTTGCCGTCTTCGACGATCTGAACCTGTTTGCAACCGATGACCTGACGACCTTGCAGGCCGACCAGGACGTTAGGCATGCCGACGTTCGGGAAGACCTTGTTGTTCACACCCCAAGGGCGCGACGGATCTTCATAGAACGACTTCAGGTAGCCGTAGAGCCAATCGGTACCGCGAACGCGAGCCACCAGGGTCAGGTCCGGCGGCGCCGCTCCGAACCAGGTCTTGGCGTCAGCCGGCTGCATGCCGATGTTCATGTGATCGCCGATCTTGGCGCCGGTGAATACCAGCTTTTCAAGCATCAGTTCGTGAGGAATGCCCAGGTCGTCGGCCACACGCTCATAGCGCTGAAACTTGGCGCTATGGCAGCCCATGCAATAGTTGGCGAACGTACGCGCACCATCCTGCATGGCAGCTTTGTCGGACACGTCGATGTCGATCTTTTCAAGCTCCGGGCCACCGTGTTCAGCAGCGAAAGCGAACACTGGCAGCGCAGCAAGCATCAATACCGCAAATAGCTTTTTCATCAGCCAGTCACCCTTTCCGGAACCGGTTTGGTCTTCTCGAGCCTGGTGTAGAACGGCATCAGAATGAAGTAGGCGAAGTACAGGAAGGTACATACCTGCGACAGCAACGTACGGCCTGGCGTCGGGGCCAGAACACCCAGAATGCCAAGGATCACGAACGAGATGCAGAACACCACCAGCCAAATCTTGCTCATCCAGCCTTTGTAGCGCATCGACTTGACCGGGCTGCGGTCCAGCCACGGCAGGACGAACAGCACTGCAATGGCCGCACCCATGGCGATAACGCCAAGGAGCTTGTCCGGGACCGCCCGCAGAATCGCGTAGTACGGCGTGAAGTACCAGACCGGAGCGATGTGCTCAGGTGTCTTGAACGGGTTGGCTGGCTCGAAATTCGGCTTCTCGAGGAAGTAACCGCCCATTTCCGGGAAGAAGAACACGATAAAGCAGAAGATGAACAGGAACACCACCACACCGACGATATCTTTCACGGTGTAGTACGGGTGGAAGGCAATGCCGTCCAGCGGTATGCCGTTTTCGTCCTTGTGCTTCTTGATGTCCACGCCGTCCGGGTTGTTCGAACCGACTTCGTGCAACGCCAGAATGTGCAGCACCACCAGACCCAGAATCACGATCGGCAAGGCCACCACATGCAAGGCGAAGAAGCGGTTCAGGGTGATACCGGAAATCAGGTAGTCACCACGGATCCACTGGGTCAGGTCGTTGCCGATGACCGGGATCGCACCGAACAGCGAGATGATCACCTGGGCGCCCCAGTAGGACATCTGGCCCCACGGCAGCAGATACCCCATGAAGGCTTCAGCCATCAGCGCCAGGTAGATCAGCATGCCGAAGACCCACACCAGCTCCCGTGGCTTCTGGTAGGAACCGTAGAGCAAGCCACGGAACATGTGCAGATAGACCACGATGAAGAACGCCGAAGCGCCGGTGGAGTGCAGCAGACGCAGGATCGAGCCGTACTCGACGTCGCGCATGATGTATTCGACGGAAGCAAACGCTTCTTCCGCCGACGGGGTGTAGCTCATGGTCAGCCAGACACCGGTGACGATCTGGTTGACCAGAACGAGCAGCGCCAGGGAACCAAAGAAATAGAAGAAGTTGAAGTTCTTCGGGGCGTAGTACTTGCTGAGATGGTCTTCCCACATTTTGGTCGCGGGAAAGCGCGCATCAACCCAATCCATGAACTTGCTCATCACGCTTTCTCCGTATCGACGCCAATGATAATGATTTCATCGGTCTCATAGGAATGCGGGGGAACTGGCAGGTTCAAAGGCGCAGGTTGCGACTTGTAGACGCGGCCAGCCAGGTCGTAATGGGAGCCGTGGCAAGGGCAGAAATAACCACCCACCCAGTCCTTGCCAAGGTCAGCGGGAGCCACTTCGGGACGGAATGTCGGCGAGCAACCCAGATGCGTGCAGATACCAATCAGCAGCAGAACCTCAGGTTTGATCGAACGGGTTTCCGGATCGACATAGGTCGGTTGTGTCGAGTTCTTGGAGGTCGGGTCAGACAGCTGACCCTCGATCTTTTTCAGATTCCCCAGGATTTCCTCAGTACGGCGGACGATGAATACCGGCTGGCCGCGCCACTCAGCAATCATCTGCTGGCCTGGCTCGATTTTGCTGACATTCACTTTCACCGGTGCACCTGCGGCTTTCGCCTTGGCACTGGGAAACCATGACCCCACGAACGGGACCGCAGCCCCCACCGCTCCTGCAGCACCCACCACGGATGTGGCTGCTACCAAGAAGCGACGCCGGCCTGCATTCACGCCGTCATTGCTCATTCAGTCCTCTCCCATCAGCTTTGTGGCCTGTTAAATCAGGCATCTACTAAGTAAAACTCTGTACTTATAAAAATTTTGCCGAATGGTAATGAAAAGCCCCAATTCTGACAAGGTAATTACCCCAGGGCACCACTGCCAAGCCTTGTAGTATAGGGCCTCTACGGATGTGGCAAGTTGTCACAGCGCAATTCTTTGATAAATCGCAGGCACAAAAAAACGCCCAGCTCCGTGAGGAAACTGGGCGTTCTTTTTTGAACGTGGAAACGAATTAACGCTTCGAGTACTGCGGACGCTTACGCGCTTTACGCAGACCAACTTTCTTACGTTCAACTTCACGTGCATCGCGGGTTACGAAGCCGGCTTTACGCAGAGCGCTGCGCAGAGTTTCGTCGTAGTCCATCAGAGCGCGGGTGATGCCGTGGCGGATTGCGCCAGCTTGACCACTTACACCACCGCCGATCACGGTGACGTAGATGTCGAATTTCTCGACAGTCTCAGTCAATTCCAGCGGCTGACGAACTACCATGCGGGCAGTTTCGCGGCCGAAGAAATTATCCAGCGAACGGTTGTTGATGGAGATGTTACCAGTACCCGGACGCAGGAAAACGCGTGCGGTTGCGGTCTTGCGACGGCCAGTGCCGTAATTTTGAGTCGCCGACATAATGAACTATTCCGTTAAATCTTCAGTTCTTGGGGCTGCTGAGCAGTATGAGGGTGTGCAGCGCCCGCATAGACTTTCAGCTTACGGTACATGTCGCGACCCAGCGGGTTCTTAGGCAGCATGCCTTTGACCGCGGTCTCGATCACGCGCTCAGGGGCCTTGGCGATCAGCTTTTCAAAGTTGATCGACTTGATGCCGCCCGGGAAACCGGAGTGGGAGTAGTACATTTTGTCAGTGGTTTTAGCACCGGTAACACGGATCTGCTCGGCGTTGATAACGACGATGTAGTCGCCGGTGTCAACGTGAGGAGTGTACTCAGGCTTGTGCTTGCCACGCAGACGGCTCGCGATTTCGGTGGCCAGACGACCCAGGGTCTGACCAGCAGCGTCGACGACAAACCAGTCGCGCTTTACTGTTTCCGGTTTAGCAGTAAAAGTTTTCATTCTTTATAGCCTCAGGGGCCGCCCTGTAAATTAGACGGCGGATCTTACTGAATAGTGCGTACTTTGACAAGTCAAAGGCAGCCGGATACAGACGCTTTCGGGGGCTCGGGTCGGCGCGTCCGTTCAACGGCAAGATTCTTCGGCGGCGGCGCATCACTTCCACTGCAGAAAGAGGTGCGCAATTATGCAGATTGCGAAAAATAATTCAACCTGCTTTTATGATTGTTTTGCCCAAGGAGCACCCGATGGACTATCGCCAGCTAGGCCGGACCAATCTGAACGTGAGTGCAATCTGCCTCGGCACCATGACCTGGGGTGAGCAAAACAGCGAAGCCGAAGCCTTCGCCCAGATTGAGCGAGCCAAGGGCGCCGGGATCAATTTCATCGACACCGCCGAGATGTACCCGGTGCCGCCCAAGGCCGAAACCTACGCCACCACCGAACGCTACATCGGCAATTACTTCAAAAGCCGCGGCGATCGCGCCGACTGGATCCTCGCCAGCAAGATCGCCGGCCCCGGCAATACCATCGACTACATCCGCGACAAAAACCTGCGGCACAATCGACAGCACATCACCGAGGCCGTGGATGCCAGCCTCAAGCGCTTGCAGACCGATTACATCGACCTGTATCAATTGCACTGGCCGGAGCGCAGCACCAATTTCTTCGGGCAACTGGGCTATAAGCACAAGATCGAAGCCAATCTGACGCCGCTGGAGGATACCCTCGAAGCGCTCGACGAACAGGTCAAGGCCGGCAAGATCCGCCACATCGGCCTCTCCAATGAAACCCCGTGGGGCACCATGCGCTTCCTCGCCCTGGCCGAAGCCCGTGGCTGGCCTCGCGCGGTGTCGATCCAGAACCCCTACAACCTGCTCAACCGCAGTTTCGAGGTCGGCCTGGCGGAAATTGCCATTCGCGAACAATGCGGCTTGCTGGCCTATTCGCCGCTGGCGTTCGGTTTTCTGTCAGGCAAGTACGAAGGTGGCGCCCGCCCGCCAAAAGGCCGCCTGAGCCTCTACAGCCGCTTCAGCCGCTATTTCAACCCGCAGTCGGAAGCAGCTTGCAGCCGTTATGTTGCACTGGCGCGCGAACATGGCCTGGACCCGGCACAAATGGCGCTGGCATTCGTGACGCAACAACCCTTCGTGACCAGCAACATCATCGGGGCGACGACGCTTGAGCAGCTGGACAGCAACATTGCCAGTTTTGATCTGAAACTGTCGGACGAAGTACTGGAAGGGATCGAGGCGATTCACAAGGACCAGCCGAATCCGGCACCTTGATTGATTCATGGACCCATTCGCGAGCAGGCTCGCTCCCACAGGTTTACCGGCGTGCCTGGCTTAC
>NZ_JBSVWS010000058.1:0-29670 GCF_054071155.1 Pseudomonas sp. SDO5532_S415
GCGGTAGGTCAGTCAACAGAAATGTCGCCTGTATTGCCGCCTTCGCGAGCAGGCTCGCTCCCACAAGGGGCCCGCCTGCCCAGACGATCACGGTGAATCAAGGTTATCCAACACCCGAGTCACCGCCAATTTTCCCAACATGATCGATTGCTGAAACCCCAGCAGAGTGTGGCTCTGCGATCCCTTCAGATCCCTCGCAAAATCACTCGCCATCACACTCGCTGATGCCAGCGATACGCAGGCGTATTCCAGCAGGGTGTGGTTGTCGATATCGGGGGCGATGAGGAAGATCGGGCTGGGTTGGCGTGGCGCGTCCGGATCGGTGTCCGGTGGATTGGGCGTATGGGTCATGCTGAAAAAGAAGGGTGGCAGCTGTACGCAGGTTAGTAGACCGGTTCGCTTCAATCCGGCGCACCCGAAGGTGCCCTGCGCACAGCTACCGTCAAGGGCAGGTACGAAAGTACCTGCCTATCAGGAGCGCAAATGCACTTAAAGCGAAACGGGCTACTAAACCCGATCACTGACATTCAGTGACGCGAATCAAGTTAGCGACGACCCTCAAAGCGCACAAGCCGGCGGATTCTGGAGTAGTTGTAGGTAACGCCGCAAGGCGCTGTAGCCTGTTCGAAGGCTTTCAGAAATGTCTTACGGCCAGCGGTGATGTTTCTGATTTCCTGTAGGAGCGAGCTTGCTCGCGATGATCGTGAACGATGGTGCGTGCTTCCTGAGTACACGCGGTGCTCTTTAGTCCATCGCGAGCAAGCTCGCTCCTACAGTGACTCGACCTTGCGCGTGAGCAGTTCGACAAACGCCCGCGCCATCGCCGATTTCTGATCCTTGCGCTGCACCAGCCACACCGCCGACACCGCCGCCGGATCCAGCAACGGTCGATAAACCACGCCATCAATGCGCATCCGCTGGTAAGACGCCGGCAGCACCGACACGCCCAACCCCGCCGCCACCAACCCGATGATGGTCATCGCCTCGCCAGCCTCCTGGGCGAAGTGCGGGCTGAAGCCGGCGTCCCGGGCCAGGCTGAGCAATTGGGCGTACAGGCCACTGCCGTAGCTGCGCGGGAAAAACACGAAGGGTTCGAGGGCCAGGGCCGACAGGAACAAGCCTTCTTCACTGTCCTTCACCAGCGGATGCTTGGAGCTGAGCACCGCGACCAGCGGCTCGCGCATCAACTCGACCACGCTAAGCGAGTCAGGCAGACCCAGTGGCCGCATGATTCCGACTTCGATGGATTCATCCACCAATGCATCGGCCACTTGGGTACTGCTCATTTCCCGCAGGTTCAGGTGCACCGCCGGGAAGCGCTGGCGAAACGAGAAGATCGCCTGGGGGATCGTCGAGTTGAACGGTGCCGACGAGGTGAAGCCGATTTTCAGTTCGCCCAACTCCCCCAATTGTGCCCGCCGTGCGACATCCGCTGCTTTGTCGACCTGCGCCAGTACCAGCCGCGCTTCCTCCAGGAACAACCTACCGGCCTCGCTCAGCTCGACCCGACGATTGGTACGCTCGAACAATCGCGCGCCGACCTCCTGCTCCAGCGCCTGAATCTGCTGACTCAACGGTGGCTGCGAGATGCCCAGCACCTGTGCGGCGCGGCCAAAATGCAGTTCTTCGGCGACGGCGATGAAGTAGCGCAGATGACGCAATTCCATGAACACCTCATTAGGTCGTTAAAACTATCAAACAGGTCGAACAATATATTGGATTGAATCATTAGCCAGCTATATGCTTTTTTCATTGCCTGACCGGCTGAGCTCCTTCCGAGGTCCAACGTGAAAACTGCTGTCGCTCCACTTGCCCATGAAGTTCCCCCCTCAGCGCTGGACGATGTTGCCGTCGAACTGAAGGAGATCTACATCGAAAAAGGCACGCCGGCATTTATGCGCACGGTGCTGGCACTGTTCTGCGGCGGCTTCGCGACTTTCGCCCTGCTCTATTGCGTGCAACCGATGATGCCGCTGTTGTCCCAGGAATACTCCATCAACGCGGCCCAGAGCAGCCTGATCCTTTCAGTGGCCACTGGCTTGCTCGCCATTGGCCTGCTGATCACCGGCCCGATCTCTGATCGCGTCGGGCGCAAACCGGTGATGGTTGCGGCACTGTTTGCCGCCGCGCTGTGCACCATGGCCAGTGCGATGATGCCGAGCTGGCATGGCGTTCTCTTGATGCGCGCATTGATCGGCTTGTCATTGAGCGGCCTGGCCGCGGTCGCCATGACTTACTTGAGTGAAGAAATCCACCCGCAACACATCGGTCTGGCCATGGGCTTGTACATCGCTGGCAACGCCATCGGCGGGATGAGCGGACGTTTGATTACCGGGGTGTTGATCGATTTTGTCAGCTGGCATTCAGCGATGCTGGTGATCGGTGGCCTGGCGCTGATCGCGGCGGCGGTGTTCTGGAAAATCCTTCCCGAATCGCGCAACTTCCGCGCCCGTTCGCTGCATCCGCGCAGCCTGCTCGACGGTTTCACCATGCACTTTCGCGACGTCGGTCTGCCGCTGCTGTTCCTCGAAGCCTTTGTGCTGATGGGGGCGTTCGTCACACTGTTCAACTACATCGGCTACCGCCTGCTGGCCGAGCCGTACCACATGGACCAAGCCTTCGTCGGCTTGCTCTCGGTGGTCTACCTGTCGGGCATCTACAGTTCGGCGAAAATCGGCTCGCTGGCCGACAAGTTGGGACGGCGCAAAGTACTGTGGAGCACCATCGTGCTGATGATCGCCGGCCTCGCCCTGACGATGTTCACGCCGCTGCCACTGGTGATATTCGGCATGCTGGTATTCACCTTCGGCTTCTTCGGCGCCCATTCGGTGGCCAGCAGCTGGATCGGCCGTCGCGCCACCAAGGCCAAGGGTCAGGCGTCGTCGCTGTACCTGTTCAGCTATTACGCCGGGTCGAGCATCGCCGGCACGGCAGGCGGGGTGTTCTGGCATGTGGGGGGCTGGAACGGCATCGGCTTGTTCATTGGTGGGTTGTTGGTGGTGGCGTTGTTGATCGCGTTGAAGCTGGCCAAGTTGCCGCCGTTGGGTGGCGTAAAAGCCTGAATTCGACCGCCACAAACAACTGTGGGAGCGAGCCTGCTCGCGAAAGGGCTTCACATTCAACATCGCTGCTGACTAATCCACCGCTTTCGCGAGCAGGCTCGCTCCCACATTGAACCGGGCGCTGGTTATTCGTGATACTGCGCCGACAACTCATGCACCGCGCGCAAGAAAGCGCCAGCGTGTTCCGGATCGACTTCCGGCGTGATGCCATGGCCCAGGTTGAACACATGGCCGCTGCCCTTGCCGTAGCTGGCCAGAATACGCCCGACTTCCGTGCGGATGGCTTCAGGCTTGGCGTAGAGTACGGTCGGGTCCATGTTGCCTTGCAGTGCGACCTTGTCGCCGACACGGGCGCGGGCGCTGCCGATGTCGCAGGTCCAATCCAGGCCCAAGGCATCAGCACCTGCATCGGCGATGCTTTCCAGCCACAGGCCGCCGCTCTTGGTGAACAGGATCACCGGCACCTTGCGGCCTTCGTGCTCGCGGATCAGGCCGCTGACGATTTTCTTCATGTAGGCCAGGGAGAACTCCTGGTACGCCGCCGCCGAGAGGGCGCCGCCCCAGCTGTCGAAGATCTGCACCGCTTGCGCACCGGCCATGATCTGGCCGTTGAGGTAGCTGGTGACCGTCTGCGCGAGCTTGTCCAGCAGCAGGTGCAAGGCTTGCGGGTTGTCGTAGAGCATGGTTTTGGTCTTGCGGTAGTCTTTCGACGAACCGCCTTCGACCATGTAGGTGGCCAGGGTCCATGGGCTGCCGGAGAAGCCGATCAGCGGCACACGACCATTGAGTTCGCGGCGGATGGTGCTGACAGCGTCCATCACGTAGCCCAGGTCTTTCTGCGGATCGGGAATTGGCAGGGCTTCGATGTCGGCCAGGGTGCTGACGACTTTCTTGAAGCGCGGACCTTCGCCGGTTTCGAAATACAGGCCTTGGCCCATGGCATCCGGAATGGTGAGGATGTCGGAGAAAAGGATCGCCGCATCCAGCTGTGGATAACGGTCGAGCGGCTGCATCGTGACTTCGCAAGCGAACGCCGGGTTCATGCACAGACTCATGAAATCACCGGCCTTGGCGCGACTGGCGCGGTATTCCGGCAGGTAACGGCCGGCTTGACGCATCATCCACACAGGGGTGACGTCTACGGGTTGCTTGAGCAGTGCGCGCAGGAAACGGTCGTTCTTCAGGGCAGTCATGTCGGCATCCGGAAAAAAAGTGCGGGCATTTTCTCAGAGGTCGACGCAAAAGGCACGGCAAGCGCCGCACCTTTTGTCTATCGGGTCAATTTGTCGCGGGGACACACGGATTTCAGCGACACCTGAAAACCAATGTGGGAGCGAGCCTGCTCGCGAAGAGGCTGGTACATCCAACATTGAAGTTGGCTGACAGACCGCTTTCGCGAGCAGGCTCGCTCCCACAGGGTTTTGTGTCGCCTGGTTAAACGCCCAGGTAATCCAGGATCCCTTCAGCCGCATTACGGCCTTCGAAGATCGCCGTCACCACCAGATCGGAACCGCGCACCATGTCGCCACCGGCGAAGATTTTCGGGTTGCTGGTCTGGTGCTTGTACTGACCTTGTTCCGGTGCCACGACGCGGCCCTGGCTGTCGGTCTGGATGCTGAACTGCTCGAACCACGGCGCCGGGCTCGGGCGGAAACCGAAGGCGATGACCACGGCGTCGGCCGGGATGATCTCTTCGGAGCCCGGGATCGGCTCGGGGCTGCGACGGCCACGGGCGTCCGGTTCGCCGAGACGGGTCTCGACCACCTTCACGCCTTCGACCTTGTCCTCACCAACGATGGCGATCGGCTGGCGGTTGTAGAGGAATTTCACGCCTTCTTCCTTGGCGTTCTTCACCTCTTTGCGCGAGCCCGGCATGTTCGCTTCGTCACGACGATAGGCACAGGTCACCGACTTGGCGCCCTGGCGGATCGAAGTCCGGTTGCAGTCCATCGCCGTGTCCCCGCCACCGAGTACCACGACCTTCTTGCCTTTCATGTCGACAAAATCTTCCGGCGACTTTTCAAAGCCCAGGTTGCGGTTGACGTTGGCGATCAGGAAATCCAGCGCGTCATACACGCCCGGCAGATCCTCACCGGCAAAGCCGCCTTTCATGTAGGTGTAGGTGCCCATGCCCATGAACACGGCATCGTACTCTTCGAGCAGTTGCTCCATGGTCACATCCTTGCCCACCTCGGTGTTGAGGCGGAACTCGATGCCCATGCCGGTGAAGACTTCGCGTCGATTGCTCAGCACGGTCTTTTCCAGCTTGAACTCGGGGATGCCGAAGGTCAGCAGACCGCCGATTTCCGGGTTCTTGTCGAACACCACAGGCGTCACGCCACCGCGCACCAGCACGTCGGCACAACCCAGGCCCGCAGGACCTGCACCGATGATGGCGACACGCTTGCCGGTCGGCTTGACCCGGGACATGTCCGGGCGCCAGCCCATGGCGAACGCGGTGTCGGTGATGTACTTCTCCACCGAACCGATGGTCACCGCGCCGAAGCCGTCGTTGAGGGTGCAGGCACCCTCGCACAGACGGTCCTGCGGGCACACCCGGCCGCAGACTTCCGGCAGGGTGTTGGTCTGGTGCGACAGCTCGGCGGCGGCGAGGATGTTGCCCTCGGCCACCAGTTTCAGCCAGTTGGGAATGAAATTGTGCACCGGGCACTTCCATTCGCAATACGGGTTACCGCAACCCAGGCAGCGGTGGGCCTGGTCGGCCGACTGCTGGGGTTTGAACGGTTCGTAGATTTCCACGAACTCTTTCTTGCGTTGACGCAACAGTTTCTTCTTCGGATCCTTGCGCCCGACCTCGATGAACTGGAAGTCATTATTCAGACGTTCAGCCATTGTTAAAACCTCATCAAACTCTTCAGGCGCATATCACTGCGGGTTGGCACGGGTGCTGGAAAGCAACGATTTCAGGGTGGCAGCCTTGGGCTTGACCAGCCAGAAACGACGCACATAGTCATCGAGGTTCTCGGCGAGTTCACGACCCCACTCGCTGTCGGTTTCCTCGACGTACTCGTTCAGCACGCGTTGCAGATGGCTACGGTAGGCTTCCATCGCCTCGCCGCTGATCCGCTGGATTTCCACCAGTTCGTGGTTGACCCGGTCAACGAAGGTGTTGTCCTGGTCGAGCACGTAGGCGAAACCACCGGTCATGCCAGAGCCGAAGTTGTAACCGGTCTTGCCCAAGACGCAGACGAAACCACCGGTCATGTACTCGCAGCAGTGATCGCCAGTGCCTTCCACCACGGTGTGGGCACCGGAGTTACGCACGGCGAAACGCTCGCCCGCGGTGCCGGCGGCGAACAGCTTGCCGCCCGTGGCGCCGTACAGGCAGGTGTTGCCGATGATGGCACTGTCCTGAGTCTTGTAGACGCTGCCCTTGGGCGGAACGATGACCAGTTTGCCGCCGGTCATGCCCTTGCCGACGTAGTCGTTGGCATCGCCTTCCAGGTACATGTTCAGGCCACCGGCGTTCCACACACCGAAGCTCTGGCCAGCCGTGCCCTTGAAACGGAAGGTGATGGGCGCGTTGGCCATACCCTGGTTGCCGTGCTTACGGGCGATTTCGCCGGAGATCCGCGCGCCGATGGAACGGTCGCAGTTGCAGATATCCAGCTCGAATTCAGCGCCGCTCAGGTCGTTGATTGCCGAGGTGGCCATGTCGACCATTTTCTCGGCCAGCAGGCCCTTGTCGAACGGTGGGTTGCGCTCGACGCCACAGAACTGAGGCTTGTCTGCCGGCACGTGATCGCTGCCCAGCAACGGGGTCAGGTCCAGGTGATGCTGCTTGGCGGTCTGGCCTTCGAGCACTTCCAGCAGGTCGGTACGGCCGATCAGCTCTTCAAGGGAGCGCACGCCCAGCTTGGCCAGCCACTCACGGGTTTCTTCGGCGACGTAGGTGAAGAAGTTCACCACCATGTCGACTGTACCGATGTAGTGATCCTTGCGCAGCTTCTCGTTCTGAGTCGCAACGCCGGTGGCGCAGTTGTTCAGGTGGCAGATGCGCAGGTATTTGCACCCCAGGGCGATCATCGGCGCGGTGCCGAAGCCGAAGCTTTCAGCGCCGAGGATGGCCGCCTTGATCACGTCGAGGCCGGTTTTCAGGCCGCCATCGGTCTGCACCCGGACTTTGCCGCGCAGGTCGTTGCCACGCAGGGTCTGGTGGGTTTCGGCCAGGCCGAGCTCCCACGGAGCGCCCGCGTATTTGATCGAGGTCAGCGGTGAAGCACCGGTGCCGCCGTCGTAGCCGGAAATGGTGATCAGGTCGGCATAGGCCTTGGCCACGCCGGCGGCGATGGTGCCGACGCCCGCTTCTGCTACCAGCTTCACCGAGACCAGCGCCTTCGGGTTGACTTGTTTCAGGTCGAAAATCAGTTGCGACAAGTCTTCGATCGAGTAGATGTCGTGGTGCGGCGGTGGCGAAATCAGGGTCACGCCCGGCACTGCATAACGCAGCTTGGCGATCAGACCATTGACCTTGCCGCCTGGCAGTTGACCACCTTCACCGGGCTTGGCGCCCTGGGCGACCTTGATCTGCAGCACTTCGGCGTTGACCAGGTACTCCGGGGTCACACCGAAACGGCCGGTTGCAACCTGCTTGATTTTCGAACTCTTGATGGTGCCGTAGCGCGCCGGGTCTTCGCCGCCTTCACCGGAGTTGGAACGCGCACCGAGGCGGTTCATGGCTTCGGCCAGGGCTTCGTGAGCTTCCGGCGACAGGGCGCCCAGCGAGATACCAGCGGAGTCGAAGCGCTTGAGCACCGATTCCAGTGGTTCGATCTCACTCATGTCCAGCGGCGTGTCGAGGGTTTTGACTTTGAGCAAGTCGCGGATCATCGACACCGGACGGTTGTCCACCAGCGACGTGTATTCCTTGAACTTGCTGTAGTCACCCTGCTGCACAGCAGCTTGCAGTGTGTTGACCACGTCCGGGTTGTACGCGTGATACTCGCCACCGTGGACGAACTTCAGCAGGCCGCCTTGCTGGATCGGCTTGCGCGGGCTCCAGGCTTCGGTGGCCAGGGCTTTCTGCTCGGCTTCGATGTCGACGAAACGCGCACCCTTGATGCGGCTCGGTACGCCACGGAAGCTCAGGTTGCAGACTTCCTCGGACAGGCCGATGGCTTCGAACAGCTGCGCACCCCGGTACGAGGTGATGGTCGAGATGCCCATCTTCGACAGGATCTTGAGCAGGCCTTTGGTGATGCCCTTGCGGTAGTTCTTGAACACCTCATAGAGGTCGCCCAGCACTTCACCGGTGCGGATCAGGTCGCCCAGCACTTCATAAGCCAGGAACGGATAGACCGCCGAGGCGCCGAAACCGATCAGCACCGCGAAGTGATGCGGGTCACGCGCGGTCGCGGTTTCCACCAGGATGTTGGAGTCGCAACGCAGGCCTTTTTCGGTCAGGCGGTGGTGTACCGCACCGGTCGCCAGGGAGGCGTGGATCGGCAGCTTGCCCGGGGCAATGTGACGGTCACTCAGCACGACCTGGGTGCGACCGGCGCGTACGGCTTCTTCAGCCTGATCGGCAACGTTGCGGATCGCCGCTTCGAGGCCGACGCTCTCGTCGTAGTTGAGGTCAATGATCGCGCGCTCGAAGCCCGGACGATCGAGGTTCATCAACGAACGCCACTTGGCCGGGGAAATGACCGGCGAGCTGAGGATCACGCGCGAAGCGTGTTCCGGCGACTCCTGGAAGATGTTGCGCTCGGCACCGAGGCAGATCTCCAGCGACATGACGATGGCTTCACGCAGCGGGTCGATCGGCGGGTTGGTGACCTGCGCGAACTGCTGACGGAAATAGTCGTACGGCGTACGCACGCGCTGGGACAGCACGGCCATCGGCGTATCGTCGCCCATGGAACCCACGGCTTCGTAGCCTTGTTCGCCGAGCGGACGCAGCACCTGGTCGCGCTCTTCGAACGTGACCTGGTACATCTTCATGTATTGCTTGAGCTGATCGACGTCGTAGAACGCCGAACCGTGGTCGTTGTCTTCCATGGTCGCCTGGATGCGCAGGGCATTCTTGCGCAGCCATTGCTTGTACGGATGACGGGACTTGAGGCGGTTGTCGATCGCATCGGTATCGAGGATCTGACCGGTTTCGGTGTCCACGGCAAAGATCTGGCCCGGGCCAACGCGACCTTTGGCGATCACGTCTTCAGGCTGGTAGTTCCAGACACCGATTTCCGAAGCCAGGGTGATGAAACCGTTCTTGGTGGTGACCCAACGCGCCGGACGCAGACCGTTACGGTCGAGCAGGCACACCGCGTAGCGACCGTCGGTCATGACCACGCCGGCCGGACCGTCCCACGGTTCCATGTGCATCGAGTTGTATTCGTAGAACGCACGCAGATCCGGGTCCATGGTTTCGACGTTCTGCCACGCAGGCGGAATGATCATCCGCACGCCACGGAACAGGTCGATGCCACCGGTGACCATCAGCTCGAGCATGTTGTCCATGCTGGAGGAGTCGGAGCCGACACGGTTGACCAGCGGACCGAGCTCTTCGAGATCGGGCATCAGGTCGTTGGCGAACTTGGTGCGACGGGCCACGGCCCAGTTGCGGTTGCCGGTGATGGTGTTGATCTCGCCGTTGTGCGCCAGGAAGCGGAACGGTTGAGCCAGCGGCCATTTCGGCAGGGTATTGGTGGAGAAGCGCTGGTGAAACACGCAGATTGCGGTTTTCAGGCGCTCATCGCTCAGGTCTGGATAGAAGGCGGTCAGATCCGCCGGCATCATCAGGCCTTTGTAAATGATAGTCTTGTGGGAAAAGCTGCAGATGTAGTGATCGACGTCGGCAGCGTTGGCCACGGACGATTTACGACGCGAACTGAACAGCTTGATCGCCATTTCCTGGTCGCTCAGGCCTTCACCGCCGATGAACACTTGCTCGATCTGCGGCAGGCGCTCAAGGGCCAGGCGGCCGAGGACGCTGGTGTCGATCGGCACTTTGCGCCAGCCGACCAGTTGCAGGCCGGCGGCCAGAATCTCGCGGTTCATGTTCGCGCGAGCGGCTTCGGCTTTGACCGGGTCCTGGTTGAAGAAGACCATGCCCACGGCATATTGCTTGGGCATTTCGACGCCGAACGTTTCCTGGGCGATGGCTCGCAGGAACACGTCCGGCTTTTGAATCAGCAGACCGCAACCGTCACCGGTCTTGCCGTCGGCATTAATCCCACCGCGGTGGGTCATGCAGGTCAGGGCCTCGATGGCCGTTTGCAAAAGGGTATGACTGGGCTCGCCCTGCATATGGGCGATCAGGCCGAAACCGCAGTTATCCTTGAATTCATCTGGTTGGTACAGACCTGCTTTCATAGACACTTTCTCACCAGGCTGCCTCTTAACAAGGCAAATTTCTTTTCAATTCAACCACTTGCCATCCGCGCCGAACGTACGCCAGCTTTGCGGGGGCAAAAGGGAGGTCATTGTACACACCGACACTAGGCCTCACAAATTTGACGACGAAATGTCGCAAATCTATGTCGCATTTGTGAAAGGTTTAAAGCGATCTGCTGTGCTAGTCAAAACTTTTTTAATTTTGACCGCAACGACTCAAAGACTACTGTGACGCAGACACCACAACGCACGCGTCCCGAAGGGCGCATGCGTTGCAGAAATTTTGAGGTGCCGGGAGAGAGGCGGCCTGGGTAAGGCCGCCGAATCTTCAGCGAGCTGTTGCCAGTTCCTGTTGGACACTGGCGACAGAGCGTGGCCAAGGTTTACCAGCCTGAACCTTCGCTGGCAAGGCCTTGATGGCGGTAACAGCTGCATCGCGGTTGGCGAAGCTACCGTAAGTGATGACGTAAAGCGGTTTGCCGTTGAGGACTTTCTTGAAATAACGGTACTCGCCACCCTGCTCCTTGACGAAGCTTTGCGCGGTCGCCTCGGAGCTGGTGCCGAGGATTTGTACCACGTAATTACCCGGCGCCTGACCGGCGTACCAGGTACCGCCAGCGGCCTTGGCCACGGTGGCCGGCTTCTCGGCAGGCTTGGCAGCAGCGGCCACGGCCGGTTTGGCCGGCGCCGGAGCAGGCTTGGCGGCAGCAGCTGGAGCCGGTGCCGGCTTGGCGGTAGCGACTTGAGTCGGTGCCGGTGTCGGTTTGGCCGCTGGCGTTGGCGTTGGCGCCGGGCCAGCCGGGGCACCCTCAGGTGGCGCGATCGTGGTCACAGTCGGCGGCGTTGCGCTGGAGCCTTCCACCGGCACACCATCGTCGCCCTCGGTGATGCCACCGGCGGCTTCGGCGAGCGGGCCACGCATGACCGGTTGAGAATTACCGACCAACGGCAGTGGCATCGGTTGCGTGTTGCCGGCGAATTCGACGGCTGGTGCGCCGCCGTTCGACGAACCCTGGCCGAGCGGCAATTGCGCCTGCTCGTTGGCGGGTGCCCCCGTGGTCGGTGCTTTGGTGCGACCCGGCATCAGCCAGGCGGCGGCTACCGCGACCACAACGACGGCGGAAATCGCCAATACGTGTTTCTTCGGCATATTGAACCCCATACTTGGACGCTTGACCGCTGAGCGGCTGGCAATCATGGCTTCGATCATTGCATCGCGGGCGACCTGGTTGATGTTGCCAGGCCAACCGTCGGAGCTTTCGTGAATATCAGAGATCTGATCCGCGGTGAAAAGTTCGATACCCCGACCCGCGCCCTCAAGACGCTGTTCCAGATATTCGCGGGTTTCTTCTTCCGTGTAAGGCTGCAACTCGATGACGTGGAAGCGCTCTTCTTCGAGATGCAAAGCCTCAAGCTGGGCAATGAACGACGACTCGCCGAACAGGAACACATGCGGACGACCTTCCGGCGCACCGGCAGCCAGCGCCATCAAGGCTTCGAGCGCAGACTCGTCGAGCTGCTCGGCATCATCCACCAGCAGATAGACTTCCTGCCCCGTGAGAGCGAGCTGCACCACCTGATCCAGAATGGCACCGATCTCGGCCTGGGCAATGTCCAGCGCCTGGGCGACCTGACGCAGTACGCCAGCCGAATCCCCAGCGCCACGAGCGGAAACCACTACGCTTTGCACCGACTGCTTGTTGGTGCTGGCCACCAGGGCCTGACGCAGCAGGGTCTTGCCACTGCCTTGCGGGCCAGTGACCACCAGCAGCAACTGGCTGTAGCGCGCCAGGTGGTGCAACTGCCCCAGCACCGGTTTGCGCTGGGCCGGGAAAAACTTGAAGCCAGGCACCCGTGGAGCAAAAGGGTCATGACTCAACTGGTAATGGCCGAGGAAAGCCTCGTCGGCATGCAAACTAGTCATCGCGTTCTTATTAACCTTTAAGCTGAGCCAGGGCGCGGTAATCCGCTCCCAGCGTGGCCTGTAGAACCTCTTTCGGATAATCGTCGGTCACCACTGCTTCGCCCATGCGGCGCAGCAGCACTAGGCGCAATCGACCGTCGATCACTTTTTTATCAATTGCCATGTGTTCGAGGAAATCGGCTTCGCTCATCTCTTCAGGCGGGATGACCGGCAGGCCGGCACGCTGGAACAGACGAATGCCACGGTCGCGGTCCTGTTCGCTGATCCAGCCCAGGCGTGCGGACATTTCCAACGCCATCACGGTCCCGGCGGCAACCGCTTCGCCGTGCAGCCAGACACCGTAACCCATATGGGTTTCGATGGCGTGACCAAAGGTATGCCCCAGGTTGAGCGTGGCACGTACACCGGTCTCTTTTTCGTCAGCCCCGACAACCGCCGCCTTGGCTGCGCAGGAGCGCTCGATGGCATAAGTCAGCGCTTGCTGATCAAGATTGCGCAAGCGATCGACGTTATCTTCGAGCCAGGTCAGGAACGGCTCATCGCAGATCAGTCCGTACTTGATGACTTCGGCCAGACCGGCGGACAGCTCGCGGGGCGGCAGGGTCTTGAGGGAAGCAGTGTCGATCAGCACCACGTTCGGCTGGTAGAAAGCGCCGACCATGTTCTTGCCCAGCGGGTGATTGATACCGGTCTTGCCACCCACCGAAGAGTCGACTTGCGACAGCAAGGTGGTCGGAACCTGGATGAAATCGACACCGCGCTGGTAGCAGGCGGCCGCAAAACCGGCCATGTCGCCGATCACGCCGCCACCGAGGGCAATCACCGTGGTACGGCGGTCGTGCCGTGCGGTCAGCAGACCATCGAAAATCAGTTGCAGGGTTTCCCAGGTCTTGAAGGCTTCACCGTCGGGCAGCACCACGGAGATCACCGAGAATTGCGCGAGGCTGCGGGTCAAACGTTCGAGATAGAGCGGCGCAACGGTTTCGTTGGAGATGATGGCCACTTGCCGTCCGCGGATATGCGGGGCCAGCAGCTCGGGCTGATCCAACAAACCTTCGCCAATATGAATCGGGTAGCTGCGCTCGCCTAGATCGACCTTGAGTGTCTGCATGTGTCCCCACAGTGAAGATGGAATCAGGCATCCTGCCTTGAGTTAACGAATGTCCACGGCCTCTGCTGTGACGCCGTTCGGTAGCCGTTCGCCACAACCTTGAGCGGTCGTGGCAGGACGCCGAGGATAGCGCATTTCGCGCTGCGCATTAACGGGGAGGCAGCTGCTGCAAGCGTTCGAGAATATCGAGCACGACCATTCGCGGCGGCCGCTCATCGGTTTCCACCACCAGATCGGCGATTTCCCGATAAAGCGGATCGCGAATCGCCAGCAGATCCCGAAGGGTCTTGGCCGGATCGGCGGTGCGCAACAGGGGCCGATTGCGATCACGGGACGTACGACCGACCTGCTGCTCGACGGAGGCATGCAAATAGACCACCCGTCCGCCGGCATGCAGCGCCCGGCGATTGGCTTCGCGCATGACCGCGCCACCACCGGTCGCCAGCACCACACCGTCGTAATCGCAGAGTTCGGCAATCATGGCCTGCTCGCGGTCACGAAAGCCCGGTTCGCCTTCCTTGTCGAAGATCCATGGGATATTGGCGCCCGTGCGTAATTCAATTTCCTTATCGGAATCTTTGAATGGCAAGCGCAGCTCTTTGGCCAGCAACCGGCCGATGGTGCTCTTTCCAGCCCCCATCGGTCCTACAAGAATCAAATTTCGCACAGAATCAACGACTCACAGCAATCGCCTGGTTATTCATGATACGCGGTGTGAGAAACACCAACAGCTCGGATTTTTTCTCCGAAACCACGTCACGCCGGAAAAGGCGGCCAAGATACGGCACATCGCCAAGAAATGGCACCTTATCTACAACCTTGCTTTGAGTATTTGAGAAAACGCCACCAATGACGATGGTCTCGCCATCGTTGACCAGGACCTTGGCATTGACCTCGTTTTTCTTGATGGGCGGCACATCCTGCACCTTGTTCAGGTAGTCCGGTTCGTCCTTGGTGACCTTGACCTCCATGATGATCCGGTTGTCCGGGGTTATCTGCGGCGTGACTTCCAGCGACAGCGAGGCCTCCTTGAAGGACACCGAGGTAGCGCCGCTGGAACTGGCTTCCTGATAGGGAATTTCGGTGCCCTTGAGGATCTTGGCGGTCTCCTTGTCCGACGTGACCACCTTGGGTTGCGAGACGATTTCGCCGTTACCGGTTTTTTCCATGGCCGTCAGCTCCAGATCAAGCAACACGTTATCGGTGATGAACGCGATGCCGATCCCCGAGGTATTCCCCGCCGCACCCAAGTCGACGAACGGCGTATTGGTGCTGGTGCTTCCCGGCGTGCCGATGGTCGTGGAAGCGTTCGCACCGTTACTGACGCCGGAAGTATTCCAGTTGCCTTTGTTCTGGATCGAACCGCCCCAGCGCACGCCGAGGCTCTTGTCATAGTCGACGTTGGCTTCGACGATTCGCGCCTCGATCATCACCTGACGTACCGGGATATCCAGTTGCGCCACGATTCGACGCAGTTCATCGAGCCGATCCTGGGTCTGGTAGGCAATGATGTTGTTGGTCCGCTCATCGACAGTGATCGAACCCCGTTCGTCGACCTTTGCCTCGGCGCTGGTCACCGACTGGAACAGCTTGGCGATATCGGCCGCCTTGGCGTAATTGACCTGAAGCAATTCGCGCCGCAATGGCGCCAAATCCTCGATCTGCTTCTGCGACTCCAGTTCCTGACGTTCCCGGGCGGCGATTTCATCGGCCGGCGCCACCAGCAGGACGTTACCGATCCTGCGCTTGTCCAACCCCTTGGTTTTCAACACCAGATCCAACGCCTGATCCCACGGCACGTTTTGCAAACGCAGGGTGATGCCCCCTTGCACCGTGTCACTGGCCACCAGATTGAGATTGGTGAAGTCGGCGATCAGTTGCAGTACCGAGCGCACATCGATGTCCTGGAAGTTCAGCGACAGCTTTTCACCGCTGTAGGCGTAGCGGTCGGCATTGCGCTTTTTCAGGTCAACGACGGACATCGGGCGAATGCTGACGGTCAGCTTGTTGTCGGTCTGATAGGTCGAATAGTCGAAGGCACCACTGGGTTCGATCGTGATCGTGGCCCTGTCACCTGTGGCGCCGGCATTGACGAACTGCACCGGCGTGGCGAAGTCCTTGACGTCCAGGCGTACGCGCAATGGTTCAGGCAATCGGGTCCTGGCGAAACTCAGGACGATTTTGCCATCACGCTCCTGAATGTCTGGCGCGATGGATGGGTCCGACAAATCGATCACCACATTGCCTTCGCCCTGGGTGCCGCGCTGAAAATCCACTGCGCGAATGGCCTTCGTCGTCGGCGCAAGTGCACGCGCCGGGGCCACAGCAGCTGGTGGCCTGGATGTCGTACTTTTGGCGCCCTGGCCCACCACCACAAACAAGTTGTTGCCTTCGACCCGTGCGTTGTAAGGGGTCAACTGGGTCAGATTGATGATCAGCCGCGTGCGATCCCTGGCTTCGACCACCGTCGCACTTCGGGCATTGCCACTGCCCAGATCGCGCGTTTTGTTCGTCAGCTGACTGACGACACCGGGCAAGTCCAGCGCGATCCGCGCAGGGGACTCCGTCGTATAGCCATGGGGCATCGGAGGTTGTTCATCGAACGCCAGCTTTAACTCGACGCGGTCCCCAGGCAGCGAGGCGACATCCACTGCCTTGAGGTTGGCCGCTTGTACCATCGGCGACAGCAGCGCTATCCATAGCGACACTCCGAGGGTGGAGAAAATCCTGTTCATCATTCGAGTTCCACTAAGTGTGTTCTTTCAAAGAAATGGTCCGCGGCCTTTCCAGCCAGGCACCTTCGCCGTCGGGGACGATTTCGACCACATCGACTTGCGAGGCACTGATGGCGACGATCCGACCATCGTTACGCCCCAGGTAATCTCCGACTTTCAGCCGATGTACCCCGCCGGCCCCGCGCAGCAGCGCAAAGGAGCCTGTCGCATTGGCGATCGTGCCGACCATTTCAAACTGCTCGATGTTGAAACCTTCGAGGTATTGCCTGACCCGATCGGGGTCGGGCTTGACGTTGCGCGAGCCGTATCTCTGCCCGGCCAGGTCGATTCTGACTTGCCGGGAAAACGGGCTGCGCAGGTTGGCGGCGTTGTAAGTGAATGTGGGGTAAGACCGGAATGTCGGCGTTGGTTCAATCTTGCCCGGCGCCCTCAGGCGCATTTCGTTCATGTAAGCATCGAGATCACTGAAGTCATCGCTGCCACCACAACCGGCCAGGACGACCGACGCCACAACCATCGAAAAGACACGAATCGGGCTCATGGGTGCAGCCCCTTGTCGTTATAGCGATAGGTCTTGGCCAGGACGCTCATGCGTAACTTCGTCCCGCCGTCGGGATTTGCCGGCGCCAGGTCGAAATCATGCAAAGTGACGATGCGCGGCAGACCGGCTACACCGCTGACGAAAGTGGCCAGGTCGTGATAGGCGCCGGTGACGGTAATCTGGATCGGCAGTTCGATGTAGAACGGCTGGGTGACTTCCGGCAACAGTTTGATCTCTTCAAACTCCAGGCCGCTGCCCAAGCCGGTACGGGTGATGTCTTCAAGCAGGCCGGGCACTTCGGTGTCACTGGGCAGTTGCCGCAGCAGCACGCCAAAGGCGTTCTCCATTTCCTTCATCTGCTGGGTGTACAGCTCCAGATTCGCCGCGATATGGGCCTTGGTGGCAAATTGTTCCTTGAGGGTCGATTCTTCCTCACGCTTGAGATGGAGCTGACGCTCAAGCTCGCTCGTGGAAAAGCTGTAGCCGATTGCCAATACCAGCACCATGAGCAGTGCACCCACTACGACCTTGATCGCGGGCGGCCAGGAGCCGATGTTGTTGGTGTCCAGATCGCTGATGTCGATCTTGCGCAAGCCCTCGAACCATTCGGACAGACTCATTTTCCGTCCTCCAGGGCTGCAGGCTGAGTCTGACGAACGGTCAACCGGAAGACGTTGGCCTGGTCCAGTTGGCCGGCGGTGATTGCCTTCACTTCCGTCAGGCTTGGCGCGTCGAACCAGTCGGAAGCATCCAGATTGCGCATCAGGTCGGAAACACGGTTATTGGATTCTGCCGCACCGGTAATGGACAGGGCCTTGCCCGCCATTTTCACTTCGGTGAAATAGACCCCTTCAGGCAAGGTCCGCGCCAGCTGATCAAACATTCGCCCACTGATCGGCCGGTTGCCCTGCAGGTCTTGGATGATGCGCATGCGCTCAAGCAGTTGCTGGCGACGAACCTTGAGTTCACTGATCTGCTTGATCCGCTCATCGACCACGACGATCTGCTTGCCAATGTAATCGTTGCGCGCAATCTGCCGATCGATGGCGTTACTGATCGCCTGATTTGCGATCAATACAGCGCCAACCGCCCCTGCCAGTGCGCCGACCAGAATCAGTAAAAACCGCTTGCGGCGCCTTTCACGCTGCTCCTCGCGCCAGGGTAAAAGATTGATCCGCGCCATCAGTCGAAACTCCTGAGGGCGAGCCCGCAGGCGATCATCAGGGCCGGCGCGTCACTGGCCAGCGCTGCAGCGTTGACCTTGCTGCTCAGCGCCATGTCGGCAAACGGATTGGCCACCTGCGTCGGCGTGCCCAATTGCTGCTCGATCAACCGATCCAGTCCGGAGACAGACGCCGTGCCGCCCGCCAACAAAATGTGGTCGACCGAGTGATATTGACCGGAGGCAAAGAAAAACTGCAATGAACGCGAAACCTGCTGTACCAACGCCTCGCGAAACGGCTGCAACACCTCACTGATGTAATCGGCAGGCAACCCGCCCTGCTTCTTCGCCAGCCCTGCCTGCTCAACGGTCAGGCCATACCGACGCTGTATCTCTTCGGTCAATTGTCGACCGCCGAACAATTGTTCTCGGGTGTAGATGATTCGCCCGCCGAGCAGCACGCTCAGGGTGGTCATGGTGGCGCCGATGTCGACCACCGCCACCAGCCCTCCCTCGGAGATTGCCGATCGATTCACCAGCAGGCCGCAGGATCGCTCCAGGGCATAGGCCTCCACGTCGACCACACGGGCGGTCAGGCCGGCCAGTGTCAGCGCCGCCTCACGGACTTCTACGTTCTCCTTGCGACAGGCCGCAAGCAGCACGCTGACCCGCTCGGGGTTGCGTGCCGAGGCGCCCTGAACCTCGAAGTCGATAGCGACTTCGTCCAAGGGATAAGGGATGTACTGATCGGCCTCGATCTTCAGCTGGTTTTCCATCTCGTCGTCGGAAAGACCGGCATCCATCTCGATGGTCTTGGTGATCACTGCCGATCCGGCAACGGCCACGGCGACGTTCTTGAGACCGGTTCTGGCCTTGATCAACACACGAGAGATTGCCTGGCCCACACCTTCGAGTTCGGCGATGTTTTTCTCGACAACCGCGTTGGCAGGTAGCGGTTCGACCGCATAGGCCTCGACCCGATAGCGCTCGCCATGACGGCTCAGTTCAAGAAGTTTTACCGATGTGGAGCTGATGTCGATACCCAAAAGCACATTGGCTTTTTTGTTGAAGAGTCCTGGCACTACCAATTCCCTATGACTATCCGTGAGTTACGGACTCTGTAATGTGTGTTGCGTTCCATCCACCCGTCTTGACAGCAGCCTTCAATGACGCCTGCGGCGGAAAAATGCTTATAATGCCCAGCGTTTTTTTCCGGTTTTTCTCAAGCGCGGGTCGTTCGCCTTTAGCCTGAACCCTGATGCCTAATTCATTTTTTGCCCTGGATATCCAAAAGCCTTGATTCGTCTGCTGAAATTTTTCGGTTGGTCCATCGTCGCGGTTTTCTGCGGACTGCTTCTGGGTCTGAGCGGGGCGTTTCTTTACCTTAGCCCCGGTTTGCCGTCGGTGGAGGCGCTGAGAAGCATCCAGTTGCAGATTCCATTGCGGGTCTACAGCAGCGACAACAAGTTGATCGCAGAGTTTGGCGAAATGCGCCGTACTCCCATCCGTTTCGCCGACATTCCCCCCAACTTCATCAATGCGTTACTAAGTGCTGAAGACGATAACTTCGCCAATCACTATGGCGTCGACCCCAGCAGCCTGATGCGGGCCGCGACCCAGCTGGTCAAAAGCGGTCACATCCAGTCCGGCGGCAGCACCATCACCATGCAGGTGGCGAAGAACTTCTTCCTGACCAGCGAACGCAGCTTTTCGCGCAAAACCACTGAAATCCTCCTGGCCTTGCAGATCGAACGGCAGCTGACCAAGGACGAAATCCTCGAGCTGTACGTCAACAAGATCTATCTGGGCAACCGCGCCTACGGCATCGAGGCGGCGGCGCAGGTTTACTATGGCAAGTCGATTCGCGACGTCAGCCTGGCGCAGATGGCAATGATCGCCGGCCTGCCAAAAGCCCCGTCACGCTTCAACCCGCTCGCCAACCCGGCACGCAGCAAGGAGCGACGTGACTGGATCCTGGGGCGCATGTACAAGCTTGGAAAAATCACCGAAGCCGATTACACCGCCGCGATCAACGAGCCGCTGAACGCCAGCTACCACGTGCCGACGCCGGAAGTGAACGCCCCTTACATCGCCGAAATGGCCCGTGCCGAAATGGTCGGTCGCTATGGCAGCGACGCGTACACCGAAGGTTTCCGCGTCACCACCACGGTGCCGAGCAACCTTCAGGAAATGGCCAACACCGCCCTCCACGAAGGCCTGATGACCTACGATCAGCGTCATGGCTATCGCGGCCCTGAATCGCGCCTGCCGGGCAAGACCCGCGAGGCGTGGGCCACCGAACTGACCAAGCAGCGCACCATCAGCAGCCTTGAGCCGGCCATCGTCACCCAGGTCGACAAGAACGGCCTGCAGGTCCTGACTCGAACCGGCAGCGAGCATGTGAACTGGGACACCATGAAGTGGGCTCGCCCATTCCTGAACACCAACAGCATGGGACCCAATCCGAAGCAGCCGTCGGATGTAGCCCAGGTCGGCGACCTGATTCGCGTTCAGCGCCAGCCGGACAACTCGTTGAAGTTCAGCCAGATCCCGCAAGCCCAGGGCGCGCTGGTATCCCTCGACCCACAGAACGGCGCGATCCGCTCGCTGGTCGGCGGCTTTGCCTTCGAGCAGAGCAACTACAACCGCGCATTGCAGGCCAAGCGCCAGCCGGGTTCGAGCTTCAAGCCATTCGTCTACAGCGCCGCGCTGGATAACGGCTATACCGCCGCCAGCCTGGTGAACGACGCACCGATCGTGTTCGTCGATGAGTACCTGGACAAGGTCTGGCGTCCGAAGAACGACACCAACACCTTCCTCGGCCCGATCCGCCTGCGCGAAGCGTTGTACAAGTCGCGTAACCTGGTGTCGATCCGCCTGCTGCAAGCACTGGGCGTCGACCGCACCATCGACTACATCAGCAAGTTCGGTTTCAACAAACAGGACTTGCCGCGCAACCTGTCCCTGGCCCTCGGCACCGCTACCCTGACCCCGATGGAAATCGCCACCGGCTGGAGCACCTTCGCCAACGGCGGCTACAAGATCACCCCGTACATCATCGACAAGGTCGAAAGCCGCAATGGCGATACGCTGTTTGTCGCCAATCCGCCGAGCGTTCCGAAGGGTGGCGTCGCCAGCGACGGCATCGCTGCGCCAGTCGCCGAGGCCTTTACGGTCAACGCCACGCCAGGCGAAACGCTGACCGCCCAGCCGGCGCCTCAGGCACCGGCTGTGGCTGAACGTATCGTCGATGGCCGCACCACCTACATTCTCAACAGCATGCTCGAGGATGTGATCAAACTCGGCACCGGCCGCCGCGCCCTGGCCCTTGGCCGCAGCGACATTGCCGGCAAGACCGGCACCACCAACGAATCCAAGGACGCCTGGTTCTCCGGCTACAACGCCGATTACGTGACCACGGTCTGGACCGGTTTCGACCAGCCCGAAAGCCTGGGCCGCAAGGAATTCGGCGGAACTGTCGCGCTGCCAATCTGGATGAACTACATGGGCGCCGCGCTCAAAGACCTGCCGCCTCATACGCAACCGGAACCGGAAGGCATCCTGAGCCTGCGGGTCGACCCGATCAGCGGCCGTGCGGCGACTCCAGGCACGCCGGGGGCTTATTTCGAACTGTTCAAGGCCGAAGACACGCCACCGTCGGTGAATGAACTGGGCAACGGCAATGCACCAGGCAGCCCGCTGCCTGCGGACGAAGCGGCGCCGATCGATTTGTTCTGATCCGATAATGCAATACAAAAAGCCCCGATCTTCTTAAGAAGGCGGGTTTTTTTTTGGTTTTTGGTTTTTCTGTTGCACCGCATCCGACGGAACGCCGCCCGGAGCCGGCTCGCTCCCACAGGGGAACGATCAACTGTGGAAGCGAGCCTGCTCGCGAAGGCGGCCGGACAAACACCATATAACCTGCAGACAAATAAAAAGCCCCGACTCACAGGAGCCGGGGCTTTTAGTTGAAGCGCTACAACGACTTAGCCGTTGAACACGTCATCCACGCTTTTCAGCGGGTAGTTCTTCGGATACGGCAGGGTCGCTACACCCGTCTCGATCGCAGCCTTGGCCACGGCGTCGGAGATCAGGGTGATCAGGCGGGCATCCATTGGCTTCGGAATGATGTACTCACGACCGAATTCCAGTTTGATGCCGCCGTAGGCGTCGCACACTTCCTGAGGAACCGGCAGCTTGGCCAGTTCGCGCAAGGCGTTGGCTGCAGCCACTTTCATTTCTTCGTTGATGCGCTTGGCGCGTACGTCCAGGGCACCACGGAAGATGAACGGGAAGCCCAGTACGTTGTTGACCTGGTTCGGGTAGTCCGAACGGCCGGTGGCCATGATCACGTCGCTACGGGTAGCGTGCGCCAGTTCCGGGGAGATTTCCGGATCAGGGTTCGAGCAAGCAAACACGATCGGGTTGGCAGCCATCGACAGCAGGCCTTCAGCGCTCAGCAGGTTCGGGCCGGACAGGCCGACGAACACGTCTGCGCCTTGCAAGGCGTCAGCCAGGGTGCGCTTGTCGGTCGCGTGAGCGAAGACAGCCTTGTACTGGTTCAGATCGTCACGGCCGGAGTGGATCACGCCGGTACGGTCGATCATGTAGATGTTTTCGATGTTGGCGCCCATGCTCACCAGCAACTTCATGCAGGAGATGGCGGCCGCACCGGCACCCAGGCAGACGATCTTGGCTTCCGGCAGGGTTTTGCCGGCAATTTCCAGGGCGTTGATCATGCCGGCCGCGGTGACGATTGCGGTGCCGTGCTGGTCATCGTGGAAAACCGGAATGTCGCACTGCTCGATCAGAGCACGTTCGATCTCAAAGCACTCAGGCGCCTTGATGTCTTCCAGGTTGATGCCACCGAACGTGATGGAGATGCGCTTGACGGTGTCGATGAAGGCTTGCGGGCTTTCGGAGTCGACTTCGATGTCGAAGACGTCGATGCCGGCGAAGCGCTTGAACAGAACGCCCTTGCCTTCCATCACTGGCTTGGAAGCCAATGGGCCGAGGTTACCCAGGCCGAGAATCGCGGTGCCATCGGAAATGACTGCAACCAGGTTGCCTTTGCCGGTGTATTTGTAGGCCAGTTCAGGATCGCGGGCGATTTCGCGTACTGGTTCGGCTACGCCGGGGCTGTAGGCCAGCGACAGGTCGCGGGCGGTAGCGGTGGCCTTGGTGAGCTCGACGCTCAGCTTCCCTGGACGAGGATTGGCGTGATATTCGAGAGCGGCAGTTTTCAGATCAGACATGTGGGCATTCCGCTTTTACTGTTGGACAGACTGGTCAGCGAGGATACGCGCCTCGCAAAATCCCCACAAGACTGACCGGTCACCCCTGTCAACCGCCCTGCCCTACGACTTTTGGCCAAGAGCCGCGGAACACAAGGGATAGACTGTTCACAATCAGCACAAAAAATGTCTACAATTTTTTATCGCTGCGCCACTTCAAGCATCGCTGGGTCCGTCAGCGGCAACATCCAGCGCGCTTGCCCCTCCTTGAGCCCACCGCGGCGCGAACGATCCAGCACCCAGCCGCGCGCCTCGATTTGCCTGCCTTCGAGCTTTTCAAGCGAGGCCGTATCGAAGCGAGGGAGCAAATTGGGTGCAACGCGCAATACAACCGAATCCTGCAACTCGATCCAAACGCCGCCACGATTGCGTTGAACCTTGCTCACACGGCCGCTGAGTACAGCAAAACCGGCCGTGCTGATCTGATCCGCTTTCAGTACAGGTGATTGACGCCACACACCGAGCCCGGCTTGGCGGGCAGCGCGTTCCGCAGCTTGCTGACAGCCGACCAAATCGACATTGGGAGGGACCGCCACCAGAAAACCGAGGCCTTCGGCGAGCATTTGCGCTTCGAGGTTGGCACCGTTGGCACCGTAGACGTGGGCCAGGGTCCGACCATAGCGGTCTTTGCTTTCTTTACCGGGCAGTAAAGCGACTTGCCCGTCGCTCGCCGCCACCAAGGCTTCGAGATGCTTGCGCGCAGCCACGGCGAACGGCTCATCGGAACGGCCTTGCTTGCCCAACTCCGGTGTATTCAAGCCGATCATGCGTACATTGCGACCATCGCTCAGGCGCAGCGTATCGCCATCCACCACCCGCTGCACCGCGACGGATGTCAGGCCGCCCGGCGCCGGGCAGAAGGCCTGGGCAGCGGATAGCCAAATCGCGGACACAAAAAAGGCGCCCGCGAGGGACGCCTTTTTCATCAGCATGGAAAAACCCGAACGGCTTCCCAAGTTGATCGGCCTTAGGCCTTTTTCGCGCCGAAAGCACCGAAACGGTCGGCGAAGCGCTGAACGCGGCCGCCAGTGTCCAGAGTCTTCTGCTTACCGGTGTAGAACGGGTGGCATTCGTTGCAAACGTCGATCGCCAGGGCTTTGCCGAAGGTCGAACGGGTTTCGAACTTGTTGCCGCAGCTGCAGGTAACAGCAACTGCTGGGTATTCTGGATGGATATCAGCTTTCATGGTGTCTTCCTCGGGCTAGCGTGCCGCCACCCAACACTATTGTTGAATACCGCACGTAATTAGGCCGCGGATTCTACCAGACAATCCTGATCACGCAAGCTGTCACTCAGACCGACCGTCTGCTAGGCTCCCGGCCCTATGCGCCACCCCTGCGGGAGCGGGCCTGCTCGCGCAAGCGGTGCGTCAGACGACAGAAATGCTGGCTGATACTCCCTCTTCGCGAGCAGGCTCGCTCCCACAGGTTATGTGATTGCCCCTGCTTCTATTGTCCGCTGATCGAGAATCCCCCGCGTGCCCGACGCCATTTTGCGCCTCGCCCTGCCTTCGCCCCTGCGCCGCCTGTTCGACTACCGCGCGCCGGCTGGCGTCCTGCGCGCCCAGTTGCATCCTGGCATGCGCTTGCGGGTGCCGTTCGGGCGCCGGGAGATGATCGGGATTCTGGTAGAAGTCGCCGACACCAGCGAAGTGCCAGCAGAGAAACTCAAACCGGCATTGGCACTGCTGGACGCCACGCCACCCCTGCCACCCACGCTGTTCAAGCTGTGTCTGTGGACTGCCCAGTATTACCAGCACAGCCTCGGCGATACGCTGAGCTGGGCGCTACCGGTATTGCTGCGTCAGGGTGAACTGGCCGAAGCCCGCCAGGAACGGTTCTGGTCCGCCGCTCCCGGTGCCAGCCTTGATGATCCGCGTATCGCCCGCGCCCCGCGCCAGCGTGAAGCACTGGCAACACTGGCCCAACATCCCCATGGTGTCGCCCATCAGTTGCTGAGCAAACTGATGCTGAGCAAGGACAGCCTCGATCTGTTGCTGGCCAAGGACCTGGTGCAAGTCGAAGTCCGCAAACACGCCCCCGGCGCCCGCCATGAGCATTGGCTGGCACAACCGGAGTTGCCGCTCAACCCGGAACAACGCGCCGCCTGCGAGGCGATTCGCGCTGGTTTCGACAGCTATCACGCGTTCCTTCTCGCTGGCGTCACCGGCAGCGGCAAGACAGAAGTGTATTTGCAGCTTATCCGCGAAACCCTGGAGGCCGGCAAGCAGGCGCTGGTGCTGATTCCGGAAATCAACCTGGGCCCGCAAACCCTGGCGCGCTTCGAACAGCGCTTCAATGCGCGCATCGCGCTGATCCATTCAGCGGTGAATGATCGCGAACGCCTCGACGCCTGGCTCGCCGCCCGCGACGGTGAAGCCGACATCATTATCGGCACCCGCTCGGCGCTGTTCACGCCGATGAAGAACCCGGGGCTGATCATCATTGATGAAGAGCACGACGGCTCTTACAAGCAGCAGGAAGGATTGCGCTATCACGCCCGCGATCTGGCACTGGTGCGCGCCCGGCAGGAAAACATTCCGATTGTGCTCGGCTCGGCCACTCCGTCACTGGAAAGCCTGCAGAACGCCTACACCGGCCGTTACGGCCTGCTACGCCTGAATGAACGTGCCGGCGGCGCCAAGCAGCCGCGCTTCCTGCGCCTGGACGTGAAAAGCCGTCCGCTGGACAGTGGTATTTCCGGGCCGATGCAACAAGCCATCGGCCAGACCCTGGCCGCCGGCCAGCAAGTGCTGGTGTTCCTCAATCGCCGCGGCTTCGCCCCGACGCTGCTTTGCCACGACTGCGGCTGGATGTCCGAATGCCAGCGCTGCGATGCACGCATGACCGTGCACCAACGCTACGGCGAACTGCGTTGCCACCATTGTGGTTATGTCGAACGCGTGCCGCGCCAGTGCCCAAAGTGCAACAAGGTCGATTTGCGCCCGGTGGGGGCCGGCACCGAACGGGCCGAAGAGCGCTTGGGCATCCTGTTCCCGGACTACCCGGTGTTGCGAGTCGACCGTGACAGCACGTCGCGCAAGGACGCAATGAATCAACTGTTTGCGACCATTCAAAAGGGCCAGCCGTGCATCCTGGTGGGCACGCAAATGCTCGCCAAGGGCCACCACTTCCCACGGGTGACCCTGGTATCGATCCTTGATGCCGATGGCGGGCTGTTCTCCGGTGACTTCCGCGCCAGTGAGCGCATGGCGCAATTGATCGTCCAGGTCGCCGGGCGCGCCGGCCGGGCGGAAGAACCGGGCAAAGTGATCATCCAGACGCACCTGGCCGACCACCCACTGCTGGTGCAATTGACCGAGCAGGGCTACTTCGCCTTTGCGGAGCAGGCCTTGAGTGAACGTCGTGCGGCAGGCCTGCCACCGTTCGCGCATCTGGCGCTGCTGCGGGCCGAAGCACACAAACCGGGTCAGGCCGAAGGCTTTCTCGATGAAGCGTGCAGTGAGGCGGAACGCTTGCTGGCCGAACAGAACCTGACCGGCATCGAACTGCTGGGGCCGGTGCCCGCACCGATGGAGCGCCGGGCCGGGCGCTATCGTGCGCAGCTGTTGTTACAGGCTACGGCCCGCGCACCATTGCACCGATTGCTTGCCTGTTGGTTGCTGGTGCTGGAGCAAATGCCGAGCGGGCGGGCGGTACGTTGGTCTTTGGATGTCGATCCCGTGGATCTGTATTGATTACATTCCTGTGGCGAGGGAGCTTGCTCCCGCTCGACTGCGAAGCAGTCGCAAAAAAGCCATCGAGATCGAACAGAATGCTCGCAGCGCCTGGTTTTAGGGCCGCTTCGCGCCCCAACGGGAGCAAGCTCCCTCGCCACAGGGTAATCAACCGCCGTAAGTCCGCTATGAACCTACAATGGTTGGCAAGCCCGCCTTGGCAACGGATAATGCCCAGTTTTTCCACCAGCGCATCGAAGCGCCCGCCGCGCCTGCGGTTGAAAGAGAAGACCATGAAAGACACCATTCGCCAGCTGATCCAACAAGCCATCACCCAACTCGTCAACGAAGGTGTGTTGCCTGAAGGCCTGTCGCCGGCGATCCAGGTGGAGAACTCCCGGGACAAGACCCACGGTGACTTCGCCAGCAATATCGCCATGATGCTGGCCAAACCTGCGGGCATGAAGCCGCGCGATCTGGCGGAAAAGATCATCGCCGCGCTGCCGGCTGACGAAAACGTCACCAAGACCGAAATCGCCGGCCCGGGCTTCCTGAACTTCTTCCAGAACACCCAGGCCCTGGCCACCCGCCTGGACGCCGCCCTCGCCGATGCCCACATCGGTGTACGCAAGGCCGGCCCGGTACAGCGCACGGTGGTTGACCTCTCGGCACCGAACCTGGCCAAAGAGATGCACGTCGGTCACTTGCGCTCGACCATCATTGGCGATGGCGTGGCTCGCGTTCTGGAATTCCTCGGCGATACCGTGATCCGTCAGAACCACGTCGGCGACTGGGGCACCCAGTTCGGCATGCTGATGGCTTACCTGCAGGAAAACCCGATCACCAGCGACGAGCTGTCGGACCTGGAAAACTTCTACCGCGCTGCCAAGCAACGCTTCGACGAATCCGAAGAGTTCGCCGACCGCGCCCGTGGCCTGGTGGTCAAGCTGCAGGCCGGCGACGCCGATTGCCTGGCGCTGTGGACCAAGTTCAAGGACATCTCGCTGTCTCACTGCCAGAAAATCTACGAACTGCTGAACGTCAAGCTGACCATGGCCGACGTGATGGGCGAAAGCGCCTACAACGACGACCTGATCAACGTGGTCAACGACCTGAAAGCTGCCGGCATGCTGGTCGAAAGCAACGGCGCCCAGTGCGTGTTCCTCGACGAATTCAAGAACGCCGACGGCGATCCGTTGCCAGTGATCATCGTCAAGGCTGATGGCGGCTACCTCTACGCCACCACTGACCTGGCCGCCGTGCGCTACCGCAGCGGCAAGCTCAAGGCCGATCGTGCGCTGTACTTCGTCGACCAGCGCCAGGCCCTGCACTTCCAGCAAGTGTTCGCCGTGGCGCGCAAGGCCGGTTTCGTAACGCACCCGATGGAAATGGAACACATGGGCTTCGGCACCATGAACGGTGCCGATGGCCGCCCGTTCAAGACCCGTGACGGCGGCACCGTGAAGCTGATCGACCTGCTGACCGAAGCCCAGGAACGCGCCTACACCCTGGTCAAGGACAAGAACCCGGAACTGGCCGAAGCCGACCTGCGCAACATCGCCAAGGTCGTGGGCATCGGCGCGGTGAAGTACGCCGACCTGTCCAAGCACCGCACCAGCGACTACAGCTTCAACTTCGACCTGATGCTGAATTTCGAAGGCAACACTGCGCCGTACCTGCTGTACGCCTATACCCGCGTGGCCGGTGTATTCCGCAAACTGGGCAAGGATTTCAGCGAGGTCGAGGGCCAGATCGTTCTCGAAGCGGCGCACGAACACGAACTGGCGGCGAAACTCGCGCAGTTCGGCGAAGTGCTGAACAACGTGTCCGAGAAAGGCACGCCGCACATTCTTTGCACCTACCTGTACGACGTCGCCGGCCTGTTTTCCAGCTTCTACGAGAACTGCCCGATCCTCGCCGCCGACACTCCGGAACAAATGCAGAGCCGTCTGCGCCTCGCCGCGCTGACTGGACGCACTCTCAAGCAAGGCCTGGAACTCTTGGGCCTGGAAACTCTGGAGCGTATGTAAGTTGGCTGCCAAGAAAAAACCTGCACCCAAGCGTGGCGCCAGCCGTTACCAAGCTCCAGCGAAGCAACCGATCCCGGGTTGGCTGTGGATGGCGATCGGCCTGACGGTCGGCGCCTTCATCGTGTTCCTGATGAAACTGGAGCCGGGCAAGGGCAGCGACACGGTCAAACGCGAGAAGGTCGAGCAGCAACAGAAAGCCACCAAGATCGCCGAAGCCAACAAGACCCCGCCGAGCCCGACGCAACCGGTGAAGCCGAAGTACGACTTCTACACCCTGCTGCCGGAGTCGGAAGTTATCGTGCCGCCGGATGCCGTGCCGGAAAAAACCTTGCCGACGCCCCAAGTGCCGGCCATTCCGACCACGCCGGTGACCCCGGCGGAAGCGGCGAAAATCGACACAGCCCGCGCCCAGGCTGCTTTGGCGGGGATCACGCCGCCGCCGGCACCGCCCGTCACCAAGGCCGCGCCAGTGACCCGGTTCTTCCTGCAGGCGGGCTCGTTCCGCAAGGAGTCTGACGCGGATAAGGTACGCGCGCAGATCATCCTGCTCGGCCAGGCGGTGGCGGTTGAGTCCGGCACAGTGAAGGACGAGACCTGGTATCGGGTATTGGTGGGACCGTTCAGCAACCGTGAACAGCTGACCACCGCACAGAAGCAACTCTCTGGTGCCGGTTTCAGTAACCTGTTGTTACAACAACGCCAAAGCCGCTGATTCCGTCGGTTATACCGCGTTATCGTTCTTCGCGAGCAGGCTCGCTCCCACAAAGTTGATGCATATC
>NZ_JBSVWS010000059.1:0-29464 GCF_054071155.1 Pseudomonas sp. SDO5532_S415
ACAGGGAAACGCATTCCATTGTGGGAGCGAGCCTGCTCGCGAAGGCAGCACCTCGGTTCCGGACTTAGAAACAGGTTTCCATGGTTTCGATGACGTTCAACTGCTCATCCACCAGGCACCCCGTGCGCCACTTGTCGAACGTCAGGCACGGGTGCGAGGTGCCGAACGAAATAATGTCGCCCACCCGCAATTCAACCCCCGGCGCCACGGTCATGAACGCATGCTGGTCCATCACCGCCGTCACTTTGCAGGCACCGACATCGTCGCCTTTAGCCGGCACCACGCCAGCCTTGTAACGCAGCAACGGCACCGGCAAACCGGCGTCGTAGGCCACGTCGCGCTTGCCCAGGGCGATCACGGCGAAGCCCGGTTCGGGCAACGACTGCACGTGAGCCCAGACTTCCAGCGCCGGACGCAGACCTTCGTGCAGGTCGCTGCGGCGGTCCAGCACACAGCATTGCGCTTCTTTATAGATGCCATGGTCATGGGCCACATAACTGCCCGGACGCAGCACACTGAGGAAACGCCCGGCGGCGTTCTGTGCTTCGAACTCCTCGGCAATCAAGTCATACCAGGCGGAGCCCGACGCCGTGATGATCGGTTTGGCGATGGCGAACGCGCCGCTGTCTTGCAACTGCACGGCCAGGCGAACCAGGGAGCCGGCAAACGCACGAATGCCGCTGACGGCGTGATCACCGTGAATCACCCCTTCGTAACCTTCAATGCCTGTCAGGGCCAGCGCCGGTTGAGCGGCGATGGCCTTGGCCAGGTCGAGGACTTCCTGCTCGCTGCGGCAACCACAACGACCGCCCACCACGCCGTACTCGATCATCACGTTCAGGCGCACACCGCGAGTGGCGAAGTACGCGCCGAGATCAGCGACGTTGTCCGGGTGATCGACCATGCAATAGAAATCGAATGTCGGATCGGACAGCAAATCGGCGATCAATGCCATGTTCGGCGTGCCCACCAGTTGGTTGGCCATCAGTACCCGACGTACGCCATGGGCATAGGCCGCACGGGTTTGCGTGGCGCTGGCCAGGGTAATGCCCCAGGCGCCAGCGTTCAGTTGCCGGCGAAACAGCGCCGGGGTCATGCTGGTCTTGCCGTGGGGCGCCAGCTCCGCGCCGCTGTTGCTGACAAAGTCCTGCATCCAGCGAATGTTGTGTTCCAGCGCTTCGCGATGCAGTACCAGGGCCGGCAGGCTGACGTCACGGACCAGGTTGGCCCCAGTCTGGGCAAAGCCCTTTTCCACGGCGGCAGTTTGGGGGGCAGTAGACATGGTCGAACTCCTCACATTCGCGGCTGTACGCAGCCGCTGTTATTCGTTGATACGACGGGCCAGGCTGTTGGCGCTTTCGATCAGCACCCGTCGGTAGTCGTTGTAATGGGTCTTGGCATCGGCGCGCGGCGCGACGATGCACAAGGTGCAAATCGCCACGCCATTCGGGTCTTTGACCGGGGCGGCGAAGCAATGGGTAAAGGTGTCGGCGACGCTGTCGAAAGAGAAAAAGCCGTCGATGCCGGCCTGACGGATTTCCTTCAGAAACTGCGCAAGCTCCAGGCGATCGCCGTTGGGCAGGATGAAGTCGTCGTGGTCGATCAGGTCAACGATTTCCTGGTCGCTCAGGTGCGCCAGCAACAGGCGCCCGGAGGCGGTCCAGGGGATCGGCGCGTTCTCGCCGATGTCCGAGGAAATGCGGAAATGCCGCTCGCCCTCCTTCATCAGCGCCACGGTGTACTTGCGTCCGTTGAGCAGGCACATCTGCGCGGTTTCACGGGTCTGGCTGACGATGTCCTGCAAGGCGTGATCGGCCTCGCGGGTCAGGTCGAAATGGCGCAAATGCGCCTGGCCGAGGAAGTACAGCTGGCGGCCGAGGTACACGTGACCGTCCTTGCCGACCGGCTCCAGGATCCGTCGTTCCAGCAACGAGGCAACCAGTTCATAGACCGTGGATTTGGGGCTGCCGATGCCGCTGGCGATTTCGTTCGGGCGCAGGGGCTGGCCGATTTCCTTGAGGAAATCTAGGATATCGAACGCCCGGTCCAGACCGCGTGCCCGGCGCTTGATGGTGTCTTCGGTCATATCAGTGGTTCCCTTTCAAAGTCGCCGGGAGTTTAACCAGAGTGCTGCGGTGACTGTTAGGCCGCCATCGCTGGCAAGCCAGCTCCCACAGGTTCTGTGTGCTACCACAGATTGCAGGCACACCATCAATCCCTGTGGGAGCTGGCTTGCCAGCGATGCAGTCACCGCAGACTCAGGTCTTTTTCTTGTAGGCGATGCAATCGATCTCGACCTTGCAGTCGACCATCATGTTCGCCTGCACACAGGCCCGCGCCGGGGCGTGTTCAGGTTTGAAGTACTCGGAAAAGACCTTGTTGAAACTGGTGAAATCCCGCGGATCGTCCAGCCACACCCCGGCACGCACCACATCTTCCAGGCCATAGCCGGCCTCTTCGAGAATCGCGATCAGGTTCTTCATGGTCTGGTGGGTCTGCTCGACGATGCCACCAACAATGATCTCGCCATCCAACGCAGGCACCTGGCCGGAGACGTGCAGCCAGCCATCGGCTTCAACGGCGCGGGCGAAAGGACGAGGCGTGCCGCCAGCGGCGCTGCTGCCGGTGCCGTAACGAGTGATGCTCATGGGTGTTTCTCCTGATTGAAAATTGAAAGCTCAAAAACGCGTGCTTTTGAGAAATTCCGCCAGTCGTGGCGATTGCGGGCGCTCGAACAGTTCCTTGGGCGGTCCCTGCTCTTCGATGCGCCCCTGATTCATGAAAACGATCTTGTCCGAAACCTCGAAGGCAAAGCGCATTTCGTGGGTCACCAGCAGCATGGTCATGCCGTCATCGGCCAGGCCCTTGATCACATTGAGCACTTCGCTGACCAGCTCCGGGTCCAGCGCCGAAGTCACTTCGTCGAACAGCATCAGGCTCGGGTTCATCGCAATCGCCCGGGCGATCGCCACGCGCTGCTGCTGGCCACCGGACAACTGACCGGGGTAGTGATCGCGGCGCTCCAGCAGGCCGACCCGCTCCAGCCACTTTTCCGCCAGGGCCACGGCTTCGTCCTTGTGCAGCTTTTTCACCTTGAGCAAGCCCAGGGTGACGTTCTGCAACGCGGTGAGGTGCGGGAACAGGTTGAACTGCTGGAACGCCATGCCGGTCATGGCGCGATGGCGGGCGATGACTTTTTCCGGGTGGCGGATACGTTTGCCATTGATCTCGTCATAGCCGATGGATTCGCCGTCGAGCAGGATCTGCCCACCCTGAAACTCTTCAAGCATGTTCACGCAGCGCAGCAGCGTGGTCTTGCCCGAGCCGCTGGAACCGATCAGCGTCACAACGTTGCCGCGCTGCATGGTCAGGTCGACACCCTTGAGCACTTCGAGCGGGCCGTATTGCTTGTGCAGGCCACGAATGTCCAGCAAAGGTTGGCCGTTTTGTGGGTTGATTGGAGTCTGAGTCATGGCAAGGCCACCCGCTTTTCAATGTGCCGGCCGAGTAACTCGATGCCGTAGTTGATGACGAAGAACAGAAAACCGGCGAACAGGTAGAACTCCAGGGTCATGAAGGTCCGGGCGATGATCTGTTGGGTGCTGAGCAGCAACTCGGCCACGCCGATCACCGACAGCAGCGTGGACGCCTTGACGATCTCGGTGGACGAATTGACCCAGGTCGGCAAGATCTGCCGCAGCGCCTGGGGCAGCAGCACGTAGCCGAGGGCCTGATAGAACGTCAGGCCGATGGCCTTGCTCGCTTCCATCTGCCCGCGCGGCAGTGCCTGCAACGCGCCGCGCACGATCTCGGCGACGTGGGAGCCGCAGAATAACGTCAGCCCCAAGGCACCCGCCTGGAACGCGCTGATCTGCCAGCCCAGCGCCGGCGCCATATAGAAGCAGGCCAGCACCAGCACAAACACCGGCGTGCCGCGAATCACATCGACGTAAAAACGAAACGGTGCGCGCATCCAGAATTTGCCGTAGGTCAGCACCAATCCGGCGAAAACACCGAGTACCGTGCCGAGCAAAATCGCCAGCGCCGACACCTGCACACTGGTCAGAAAGCCTTGCCACAAGGGCTCCCGTGCAACCCACAACTCATGCAACCAACTGGGGGATTCGTACATGGGGCCTCCTATCGGCGGATCGCCAGACGCTGTTCGAGGTATCGCAGCATCATGGCAATGAGGTAACAGGCCGCCACATACAGCGCCGTGGTCACCAGCCAGGTTTCAATCACCCGGTAGCTCTCGACATTGATCTTGCGCGCGTAATAGGTCAGCTCCGGCACGGCAATCGCCGCCGCCAGCGAGGTGTCCTTGAACAGCGAAATGAAGTTGTTCGACAAGGCCGGCAGCACGTTGCGCAACATCACCGGCACGGTGACGTAAGCCTTGACCTGCCACTCGCCGAGGCCAATCGCCAGGCCGGCTTCGCGCTGGCCCTTGGGAATGCTCAGCAGGCCGCCGCGGAACACTTCGGTCAGGTACGCCCCGGCATACAGCGACAGGGTGATGATGAACGAAGGAATCTTGTCCAGGCGTATGCCCAGGCTCGGCAAGGCGAAATAGATCAACAGAATCAACACCAGAATCGGCGTGTTACGGATCACCGTGACATACACCGAAGCCAGCACCCGCAACGCGCGGTGCTTCGACAGCAAAGCAAACGCCATCAGCAGGCCGATCACGCAGCCGATGGCGATCGACACCAGCGCCAGTTCGAGGCCCAGACCGAGCCCCGCCAGCAAGCTGTCGAAATCGCGCCACACGGCGGCAAAGTTCAACTGATAGTTCATGGTCGGCAGTACCTTGAGCGGGGCGATTCACCGCCCCGCTCTCACGGGATCATTGGAATTCGACGGGGAAACCAATCTTCGGCGACGGCAGATCGACACCGAACCACTGTTTGAACGACGCCGCGTAAGTCGGGAACTCAACGCCGGTCATGGCTTCATGCAGGGTGGTGTTGACGAAGTTCAGCCAGTCCTGATCGCCGCGCTTGACCGCACAGGCGTAGGTTTGCGGGCTCCAGGCATAGGCCGGGCTGCGATAGCGGCCAGCGTTCTGCACCATCAGGTATTTCACCGACGACTGATCGGTGGCCGCCGCGTCGGCGCGTCCCGAGTTCACCGCCTGATACATCAGGTCCACGCTGTCGTACTGATCGACCTTGGCCTTGGGCAACGCCTGATGCACCAGTTCTTCGGCATACACGTTTTGCAGCACCGCCACGGTGACGCTGTCACCAGCGGCCTGCATGTCGTCGATTTCCTTGTACTTGCTGTTGGCCGGCAGCAGCAGGCCGACACCTTCACGGTAGTACGGCAGGGTGAACGCCACTTGCTGGGCACGGCTGGCGGTCACGGTGATGAACTGGCAGCTCATGTCGACCTTGTCGGTCAGCAGGTTGGGAATCCGCGCATCGGATGACTGCACCACGAACTCGACCTTGCTCGGGTCGTTGAACAGCCCCTTGGCCACCATGCGCGCGATATCGATATCGAAGCCCTGCAACTTGCCGTCCGCGCCCTGGAAGTGCCACGGCGCATTGGTGCTGCCAGTGCCCACAATCAGTTTGCCACGGGCCAGAACGCTATCGAGCTTACTGTCCGCCGCCTGGGCCACGCCCATGGCGGCAGCAGAGGCTGCGAACAGAAAAACACACGCTTTGAACAAGGAAGGTCGACGCATGGCAAGCACTCCAGGAAGGTTGTTTATTCCGCTATACCGGAACATGGTATGTAACAACGGAACAGACAGCAGAAAGTGTGCCACAGGTTGGGACGGCTTTGTGTGCAAGATTGAAAAATGTTTTGAATCAGATAGATGCATTAAATCTGGCAAAAGAGTGACTAAACGCACCAGACAGTTATATCGCTACCATGGGCCACAACACCGGGTATTTGCACCACATTGGACGGTAACTACCGAACAACACACTTGTAGGAGCGAGCTTGCTCGCGATGGTCGTGAATAAAGCCACGGAGTTCCTGGATAAACGCGGCGCCCTGGCGTTCATCGCGAGCGAGCTCGCTCCTTCAGAAAGCACGCGTACCACCCCGACCAGGTCGGCTACCAGGCCGCCTCGCTTGGCTTTGCGCGGTGTTCGCCCCCTCGAGAGGCCGAGTGGAGGTTCTGCGCAGTGGGCAGCTCGGCAGGGATGCCGAGGTAGCCGCGCACGGCCAAGGATGGCCGATCGCGGCGGGCCCACGGAGCAGGACCGGAGCGAGGGCATGCCGAGCATTAGCGAGGCACCGATCGACAGGGGCAAGAGCCCTTGGTTACTTGGGGCTTTTCCAAGTGACCCGCTGTAAAAGCGGAACCCTAAGTGGCCGTTACCGCAAGAATGGATATGTACTCGGTCAACAGCATTCAGGCCGGCTGTCAGGCCGCCTTCGCGAGCAGGCTCGCTCCCACAGGGGATCTTCAGCGTGCACAAAAAGTGTGTGCAACACACATCGAATGTGGGAGCGAGCCTTCTTGCGAAAAACGTTCGGGCAACGCGATCATTCGGGTAGCCCGCGTTATCGTTGACGACCATCGCGAACTCGCTCCTACAGGCGTCGCGATGGAGCGAAGGCGCACATTGGACAACCCCCCATCCGGCTGCTTTATTCAATACCCAAGTGATAAGCACTCTTAACAGCGGCGACGCGTCTGGCGTGAGTTGTCCCGGGAGGGTTCATGTCCTTTAAAGTCATGATGGTGTTCGGCACACGACCCGAAGCCATCAAGATGGCACCCCTTGCACGGGTCCTGCGCAACTGGCCCGGTATCGAACTGAACATCTGCTCGACCGGCCAGCACCGGGAAATGCTCACGCAGGTGCTCGACTCCTTTGAGCTGTCGGTCGATGAAGATCTGCAGGTAATGACCCAGGGGCAAACGCTCAATGGTCTCTCCGAACAGCTGCTGGAGCATCTGGACAAGGCCTACGAACGGGTGCATCCGGATATCGTGCTGGTTCACGGCGACACCACCACCAGCTTCATCGCCGCCCTCGCCGCCTTCAATCGCCAATTGCCCATCGGCCATGTCGAAGCCGGTTTGCGCACCGGCAACTTGCGTGCGCCCTGGCCGGAAGAAGCCAATCGACGCCTGACCGGTGTCCTCGCCGACCTGCATTTCACGCCGACCACCAAGGGCGAAGCGAACCTGCTGGGCGAAGGCGTGCCCAAGGCCCACATCGAAGTCTCCGGCAACACGGTGATCGATGCGCTGCTGTGGATGCGCACCCATCAGCAGGACATTCACTGGCACCCGGCCGTTGACTCGCCGTTGGCGGTACTCGATGACAAGCGGCGCATGGTGCTGATCACCGGGCACCGCCGGGAAAACTTCGGTGGCGGCTTTCGCAACATCTGCCTGGCGCTGGCCCATCTCGCCGAGCGCTACCCGGATGTGCAATTCGTCTACCCGGTGCACCTCAATCCGCAGGTGCAGAAGGCTGTCTACAGCGTGCTTTCGGACAAGCCCAACATCTACCTGGTCGCACCACAGGATTACCAGCACTTTGTCTGGCTGATGGACCGCGCGCATTTCATCCTCACCGACTCCGGCGGCATCCAGGAGGAAGCCCCGGCCATCGGCAAACCGCTGTTGGTACTGCGCGATGTCACCGAACGGCCTTCGGTGCTCGAAGGCGGCACCGTGTTGTTGGTGGGTACCGACACGGAACGCATCGTCAAGGAAGCCAGCCTGCTGCTCGATGACGACGCCACGTTCCAGCGCATGAGCCGAATTTTCAGCCCTTACGGCGACGGCCACGCCAGCGAGCGGATTGCCAACCGGCTCTGCGCCTGGCTCAAACAACACTCGTCGTCGGGTAAAGCGGTATGAGTTTTGGTCTGGTCGACTTCTTTGCCTATGTGCTGTTCGGCCTCAAATACCTCGCGATCATCCTGGCGCTGTTGATGTTTGTACTCGGGCTCGATGACCTGTTCATTGACCTTGTGTATTGGACCCGCAAGCTGATCCGCCGCTGGCGCATTTATGAAAAATTCAAGCGTGCCGACGAGCAGCGGCTCTACACCAAAAGCGAAAAACCACTGGCGATCATGGTGCCGGCCTGGAACGAAGTTGGGGTAGTGGGTGAAATGGCACGCCTGGCGGCCTCGACCCTCGATTACGAGAACTATCAGATTTTCGTCGGCACCTACCCCAACGATGCCGAAACCCAGGCCGATGTCGATGCGGTCTGCCAGCACTATCCGAATGTGCACAAAGTGGTCTGCGCGCGCCCCGGCCCCACCAGCAAGGCCGACTGCCTGAACAACATCATCGACGCCATCCTGCGTTTCGAAAGCGAGGCGAAGATCCAGTTCGCCGGCTTCATCCTGCACGATGCCGAAGACGTGATTTCACCCATGGAGTTGCGCCTGTTCAACTACCTGCTGCCGAACAAGGACCTGATCCAGATCCCGGTCTACCCCTACGCGCCGGAATGGAAAGGTTTCACCGCCGGGCACTACGTCGACGAATTCGCCGAGAACCACGGCAAGGACGTGATCGTTCGCGAGGCCCTGACGGGCCAGGTACCCAGCGCCGGTGTCGGGACCTGCTTCAGCCGCAAGGCCATCAGCGCGCTGCTGGAAGATGGCGATGGCATTGCCTTCGATGTGCAGAGCCTGACCGAGGACTACGACATCGGCTTTCGCCTCAAGCAAAAAGGCATGATCTGCATCTTCGCCCGCTACTCGGTGAGCGACCCGAAACTGGCGCTCGAACAGCCCTGGGTGTTCGGCATGGATCGTGCGTTTTCCCAGGTGATCTGCGTGCGCGAGCATTTTCCCCGGGACTGGCAGCATGCGATCCGGCAAAAATCGCGCTGGATCGTTGGCATCGTTTTCCAGGGCACCAAAAACCTCGGCTGGAGCCCCACGGGGTTACTCAACTATTTTCTGTGGCGCGACCGTCGCGGCATGATCGCCTACTTGCTGAGTTTCCTGGTCAACCTGTTGTTCCTGGTGTTGCTGGCCATGTGGCTGGTAACGGTCATCGCACCGAATGCCTGGCGTTACCCGTCGATACTCGCCGACAGCCCGCTGCTCAAAACACTGCTGTGGCTCAACGGTTTGATGCTGCTCAATCGGCTGTTCCAGCGCGGCTGGTTCGTCACCCGTTATTACGGCTTGGGCGAAGGCCTGCTGTCGGCACCGCGAATGATGTGGAGCAACTTCATCAACTTCTTCGCCAACGTACGGGCGCTGCGCCAGGTCATGGAGATGGGCGATTCCCGTCGCGTGGCCTGGGATAAAACCACCCATGAATTCCCGGCCCTGACCAAGGCCCAACGCACGCCGCTGGGTCATCGCCTGGTGGAAAAAGGCCTGCTCAGCGAAGAACAACTGGAAGCAGCGATCACCAACCCGGTGCGCCGGCGCCTCGGTCATGAGCTGTTGCTGCGCGGGCACATCGACACCACGCAACTGGTGCAAACCCTGGCCGAGCAACGGGACATGGAGTGGGCGCCGCTTAATCCGTTCAAACTCGACAAACGCCTGATCGACCTGGTGCCGCGCAAGGTTGCCTCCCACTACGGCGTACTGCCCGTGGCCGAGGAAGGCGACACGCTGGTGCTGGCCTCCGAAGGGCCGGTCAGTCAGGTATCGCTGGGCGCCATCGGCCGCCAGTTGAAGCGCCCGGTGCGCTGTCGCCTGGCACCCCAGGGGCGGGTCACGCTGGGGATACGCCACTGGTACGCCAGCCCCCGGCAAAATGCCGACGTCCATCACATGCTCGAGGTGCTTGAGCGTCATCAGGATGATGAAGCCTTGCTTGAACGCATCAGTCATCATCAGGTGTTGCTGGGCAATCTGCTGCAAGTGCGCGGCATGGTCCCGCCGAGCCTGTTCAATCAGGCCCTGATCGACTTCGATGCCGAGCACATGTCGCTGGGCCAACACCTGATCTCCCGCGGCATGATCACCCAGGACGTCCTCGAACAGGCTTTGGTTGAACAAGCCAGCGAACAGCAGGCCGCCTATCGCATCGCCCGGGAGGTTGAATGAAACCTCATGCCGTGTTCGTCGGTTGCCTGCTGCTGAGCCTTAACGCCGCCTGGGTTCAAGCCGAACCGCTGACTGACTTCGAGCAATTTCGCAGTTTCCCCTACATGGACCGCAGCTACCGCGAAGCGAAAAAAGGCAACTGGGCCGAAGTCGAACGACTGATGCGCCACCTGCTGGACATCGTGCCGAAAAATGACGAAGCGCGGGCGCTGCTGGTCGAAGCGCTGGCCAAGCAACGGCGCTACAAGGACGCACTGCAAGCACTGCCGGATAACCCGCAAAACAGCGATGCCTTGCTCAACCTGCGCCTGACGTGGATCGAACAGGATCCGCCCGGCAGTGGGCAGGTCGAACAATGGATGGCCGCCAGCAACCTCAACCAACGCATCCGCCTGTGGCAGGCCTACAGCCTGAGCCTGGCCAAATTTGGCGGTGCGGGCCGGGCTCACGATTGGCTGGCGCAATTGGAGCCCAAAGGTGACGACCGGATTCTGCACCTGGCCCTGTCCAATTGGTCCGAGCAACTGCGCGACTGGAACGGCACCATCGAACAACTCGCGCCCTTGGCCGCCAACAATCAACTGGGTGCCGAAGACTGGCAGCGGCTGGCCAATGCGTATGTGCAACGGCTCGACGAACAACCGCTGGAGCAATTGCTGCAACAGGCGCCCACCCCGGAGGCGGCACGCAAGACTCGCCTGGCGATGGTCGATCGCGCGATAGCCGTGGGGCACACCGAACAGGCTCAGCGCTGGCTGCAATCACTGCCGCCGGACGATCTTGCCGACCCCGCGCAACGCCGGCGCCTGTGGGAGCTGGCGCGGCAAACCGGCGACAGCACAACGGTGCAGCGCTTGAGCGGTGAATTGCAGCGGCCGTGCCTGGAGACCGCCGAATGGCTGTCCCGTCGCGATCCGGATGCCGCGCTCATGCAATTGCGTGGCTGCCCCGCCGACGCTGATCCCGAGACCTGGCTGATCCTTGCCCAACGCCTGCACGCCACCGAACTCCTGCAAGGCACGCGCCTGCCGCAACCCTGGGATAGCCGGCGCCAGCAACACCTGCTGGACATCTGGCAGCAAGAAGGTCAAAGCGACAAAGTCATGGCCTGGCTTGCCAGCCAGCCGCAGACCGCCGAGGTGGTCAAGCGGCGGGCCGAACTGGTTCAGGCGCTGGGGCGCACTACCGAAGCGGCGACACTCTGGGAGCGGCACTACCAGCAAACCGGCAACCTTCGCTCGCTCGATCAGGCCACGTACCTGGCGCTGAATGCCGGACAGCGCGAACACGCACAGCACCTGCTGGAAAACGCTTACGACCGCCATGGCGGCAAGCTCCCCGACGCCCTGTTGCAACGGCTGGCGACGCTGTATGCCTCGTCGACGCCCACGCCTGCACAGCAACGGCGCATCGTGTCGCTGCTCAATCGTGTCGACCCCGCCACCCGCGGCCAACTGTTGGCGCAACTGGCCGAGAGCGGCCAGTGCGGCGCCGTGCAGCAAGCCATCGGTGCGCAACCCCGGGCCGCCGGCGACTACCGCGCACTGGGGCGTTGCGCCATGCCGGATCGCCCTGGCGCTGCCGTCGTTTATTACCAACAGGCGGAAAGCTCCGGCGATCGAAGTAGCCGCGTGCCCTTGGCCTATGCCCTCGAAGCGGCCGGCGATTCGGCCGCAGCCTTGGCAATCTGGCGCAGCCTGCCCGATGCCGAACTCAGCGACAACGCCCGCCTCACCGCCAGTCGCAGCGCCCTGAATGCCGGGGACCTGCCAGCCGCCGAACTTTACTGGCAGCAAAGCCGCAGCCGTGGCCCCAACGAATGGGCACTGGGTGCCGCGATTGCCGATGCGCAGGGCGATCATGGCTTGGCCCTGCAACGACAACGCTCCGCCTTGCAACATTCAGCGGATGCCGGGCACTTCTACGCCGCGTCGGTCACCGCGCAGAAGGCCGGCGAACCTGTGCAAAGCACCGCCTGGCTGGCCGAGGCGGTACGACTCGAACCGGATAACCCGCGTTACCGCGCCGATTACGGCATGCGCCTGGCCGGTGCTGACACCCGGGAAGAACGCGCCCAGGCCATTCCTTATCTGCAAAGCGCCACCCGAAGCTTCCCCGAGGATTATCGCCTCGGCGAAACCCTCGCCTCGCGCTATGACGAAGTTGCGGACAGCGCAGCGGCGCGCAAGGAACTGCGCCGGGTGATCGATCTGGAACAAAACCCGGTAGCGGCCGACGACGAGGACGGCAGCATGGAGGCCCGGCGTTATCGCCAACGCCGCGCCCATGAAACCCTGTCACGCCGCGACTCGCGCACCGTGGCCAGCACCTGGTCGCCGGCCGGGGTCTCGACCAACGACTTCCTGCGATCCGACGAAACCAGCGGATCACGACGCCGTTCCACCTCGCAAAACGTACAACTGGCCATGTGGGATCACGCTCTGGGCGAAGAACCGAGCCGCGCCGGCAGCACACTGTCGGTCTATGGCCGCGTACTGCTCGGTGGTCAGAGTCGATCCAGCTACGCCGAATCCATCGCCACCGGCGTGGGGCTGCGCTACAAACCCTGGGGCACGGCGAACATCAACTTCTACGGCGAGATCTACAAGCAGAGCCAGTTCGATGACCAGGACAATCACGGCCTGAGCCTGGGCCAGATGCTGGCTCCGGAAAAGCTGTCGGACCAGGTCGAGGATCACCGCAAGGACGGGCACACCACCACCGATTACCTGTTGCGCAGCACCGCTTCGTTCCTGGATCAGGGCAGGTTTCGCAACGACTGGCGCGTCGACGAAAGCGACTGGGAAGAACGCTTTCTTTATCTGGATGCCGCGTGGTGGACCAAGGCTGGCGACCATCAATGGTTGTCGCGTTTCCAGCAAGGTCACGCGTGGAAGCTGCCGTTCAACGGCGCGCAAACCCTCATGCCCTACGGCTTTCTCGAATTTGCCAGCCAGGATCCGAGCAATGACTGGCGCCAGGATTTACGCACCGGCATCGGCCTGCGCTGGCAATGGTGGTTCGACGATGACATCTACAACGCCTACCGCGCGCACCTGACGGTTCGCACCGAATACCAGCAATCGTTGGGCGGCAATTTGTATGAAGGCGGTAACGGTGTACTGCTGGGCGTGGAGTTGAATTTCTGATGAAGCGACTTCTATTGCTTGTGTGCCTGTTGTTCGGCAGCGCGATGGTCCGCGCTGAGGAGCGGATTTTCTATCAACCGTTGAACGTCGATGCGAGTCTCGGCCAGGCGCAATGGCAGCGGATCTGGCAGGACACGGCCAAACAGGGTGTCCACACGGTGATCGTGCAGTGGACGGCCTACGGCGATTCTGATTTCGGCGGCGCCCACGGCTGGCTGGCCGACAGCCTGAAGCTGGCCCAGGCCCAAGGTTTGAAGCTGGTGCTGGGGTTGTACATGGACCCGGCCTATTACCAACGCATCAATGAGCTGGACAGTGCCGGGCTGGCGAGTTACTGGCAGGCGCAATTGGGCCAGTCGCTGGCCCAACGTCAGAAGTTGCTCAAGGACTGGAAGCTTCTGGTCACTGGCTGGTACTTGCCGATGGAGCTGGACGACTTGCATTTCCTCGCCCCTGATCGCCGGCAAACCCTGCTGCGTCAACTCAAGGACTTCGCCGGCCAGCTCGATGCGCCGCTGCATGTCAGTGCCTTCAGCGTCGGCAAGCTGGCGCCGCGTGTCAATGGTCGGTGGCTGGCGGCGTTGGCCGGCCAGGGCATTCAGGTCTGGTGGCAGGACGGTGCCGGTACCGAGCGTTTACCGCCATTGGTGCGCCAGGGTTACGCCCAGGCGCTGCCCTGCTCCGTCGGCATCGTTCAGGAAGCGTTTCGTCAGGTCAGCACCGCGAGCACGGCCTTTCGCGCAGAACCGGCCAACCTGCAAACGGCATCGACGGGCTGCCATCCCGGTGCGGTGTTTTCCCTGCGTTACCGGCCATGGGGCAAGGTGATGCTCGATAACCAGCGCAAGAGCAAAGTCGATGATGTACAAAACCATTGAAGATGAAGTGCTGAAAAAGGCGCCACCGGCCGAGTTGCAGGCTGAATTCATCCAACATGAGTTCGAACGGTTGCACTCCTTTTGCCTGCTGATTTACCTCGCCAGCATCGTGATGTGGATTGTCTTCGATCTGATCATCAGCTACGTCGGCGGTCAGGGACTCACCTGGCGTTCAGTGCCGTTTATCGGGCTCTTTGCGATCTTCTCGATCATTCTGGTGTTCACCCGCAAGGCCCGGCATTTCGATGTGCTCAATCTGCTGTTCGCCCTGACCATTACCGTTGGCGCGCGCCTTCTGATCGAAGGTTTACCGCAAGATCTACAGCCCGCGTGGCTGATGCTGGCAGCCACAAGCATCTTGTACAGTGCGTCCACGTTGCCGCTGAGCCGCTGGACGTTTTTTGCTACCCAGATCGTTACCTGGCTGATGCTCAACCCGTTCTTCGACGGCGATGTGGCGCTGTTCGACCTCAGTGGCGTGATGATGGTCTGTTACATGGGTTTTTTCTGCGCGCTGACCCTCTACACCTTTCTCATCCTGCGCAAGGCCAAACTGTATAACTTCATCATGTCCAGGCTGCTGCTGGACCAGGCGTACATCGACACGCTCACCGAAATCCCAAACCGCCGCTCGTTCATGACCCGCGCCGATAAACAGCTGCACCGCGTTCCACGCGAGCACGACCATTACCTGGCGATGATCGATATCGACAATTTCAAGAAGGTCAACGACGTCTACGGACACGACATCGGCGATGAAGTACTCAAGCGCATCGCAGCGGACATCAAGACGGTGATGAGCCACTTCGAATACGCGCGACTGGGCGGTGAAGAGTTTGCGATTTACCTGGCCGGGGTGCGCCGCGAAGATGTCGAGGCCCTGGCCGGCGAATTGTGCCAGGTGGTGCGCGAGCAAGTGACCCGACATCCGGTGACCATCAGTATCGGCCTGGCCAGGGTACTGGAGGGCGACACCTTGAACCAGGCGCTGATCAAGGCGGATGCGGCGCTGTATGAGTCAAAGCATACGGGGAAGGATCGGTACACCTTTCATCAGTGATAGGTGCGTCGCCTATCAGGCCGCCTTCGCGAGCAGGCTCGCTCCCACAAGGCATCGCGCTATCCCTGTGGGAGCGGGCTTGCTCGCGAAGGGGCCATAAGCCCCCGCGCAAAACTACCCGCCGATACGCGCCAAAAAGACTCGAGTCACCCGCCGCTCTTGCACCGACATCACCGTCATCCGCCACCCTTCCCACTCGTGGCTGTCGCCCTTCATCGGCAGGCGATCCAGCAAGCTCACCACCAGCCCGGCCAGGGTTTGATAGTCGTCGGTCGGTTCTGCCGCAAAGCCAGTGCGCTGGCGCACCCGCGCCAGGTTCAAGGCGCCGCTGACCAGGAACCCGCCCTTCTCCTCGACCACATCCGGCCCTTCGATTTCGCTGGCGTCCGGCAACTCGCCGGCAATCGATTCGAGGATGTCGGTCATGGTCAGCACGCCGACGAAATCGCCGAATTCGTTGACCACGAACGCGATGTGGGTCGACGCCTTGCGCATCTGCTCCAGGGCATTGAGGATCGAATAGCTGTCCAGCAGGTTGATGGTCTGGCGTGCCAGGTGTGCAAGGTCGGGTTGATTGCCGGCCAGGAACTCCTTCAGTAACTCCTTCTTGTGCACGAAACCCAACGGCTCATCCACCGCACCGTCGCGAATCAACGGCAGACGCGAGTACGACGAATGCATCAACCGCGTGCGAATCGCCTCGGCATCATCGGCCAGATCAATGTGATCGACGTCGGCCCGCACAGTCATCAGGGTGCGAATCGGTCGCTCGGCCAGTTGCAGCACACCGCTGATCATCACCCGCTCACGACGATCGAACAGTTCCTCGCTCTGTGCCTCGCCGTCGTCCAGCATGTCGGCAATCTCTTCACCCACCTCTTCCACCGCCAGCTTGCGCCCGCCGAGCAAACGCATCACCGCATGGGCAGTGCGTTCGCGCATCGGTCGCAGGCCCTGCATCGAGCGCTTGCGCCGTGCCCGGGCGATCTGGTTGAACACCTCGATCAGGATCGAGAAACCGATGGCCGCATACAGATAGCCCTTCGGAATATGGAAGCCCAGACCTTCGGCGGTCAGCGCAAAGCCGATCATCATCAGGAAGCCCAGGCACAGCATGATCACCGTCGGGTGCGCGTTGACGAAACGGGTCAGCGGCTTGCTGGCGACGATCATCAGGCCGATGGAAATGATCACCGCGATCATCATCACCGCCAACTCATCGACCATGCCCACCGCGGTAATCACCGCGTCGAGGGAGAACACCGCATCCAGCACCACGATCTGCGCCACGATCGGCCAGAACAGCGCGTACGCCGTGTTGGATGAACGCTGGCCGACGTGACCTTCAAGCCGTTCATGCAGCTCCATGGTGGCCTTGAACAACAGGAACACGCCACCGAACAGCATGATCAGGTCACGCCCGGAGAAGCTCTTGTCGAACACCTCGAACAGTGGCTGGGTCAGGGTCACCAGCCAGGAAATACTGGCCAGCAGTCCCAGGCGCATCAGCAATGCCAGGGATAAACCGATCAACCGCGCGCGGTCGCGCTGCTCCGGCGGCAATTTGTCGGCGAGGATGGCGATAAACACCAGGTTGTCGATGCCCAGCACCAGCTCCAGCACAATCAATGTCAACAAGCCCAGCCATGCGGTGGGGTCGGCTAACCATTCCATAAAAATGTCTCGATCTCTTCAGTGAATTCAGAATGCCGGGCACGGCAAGGCGCGGCGCAGGGGCCGTGGAGCTGCAATGTCGGGGGTAATCGGAAAATGAAAGACCGGGTGTTTCGCGTGCATCAAGACTGCACGTAAGCGCGAAGGGAAAGGGTAACTGGGGGGCTCCGTGAGGGTGTTCATGCAAGTCCTGAAAGGAAAAAAGGACTTGAATCGTACAGGCGGGAGGGACGGATCCTACAGCTGGAAATCATTTCAAGATATATGCAAAAAAGCGTGAGTACACATTGCCAAAGCTTACGTGGGGTATTCAGTTACCGCACATCGACCCGTGAAATCGCATTACATCCCGTTGAGGCGGGCCAAGGGGGCCTTGCCGTTCAATATATGACAACAGGATGTTTTGATGACGGACGCTCCAGTCACACAGAAAAAAATCTCCGACACATTGGCACAGGCGGTTCAACAAGAGTTCAAGGACCGGCCGATCGTGATCACCGCGGCGTTGAGGCAATTCAGCGCAGCACTGGACAATAGGTATCCCGCGCTGCAAATCGACGTGCTCACGACAACCCTCAATACGCCCAATTGGGTCAGCGAAAACATCATCGATCTTCAGGGCGACGGCGAAAACGGTCACGGCGTCGAACGCCAGGACACTCGAATCGATGGCTATACCACAACACCGCTGTTTGAGGTAATGATCCATAGCATTACCGCAAAGGCGCAGCTGTACTTCACCAATGGGCACTTCCTCAGTGATGCGCAAGACAAACGCATTGAGGTCGATATGCGAGAGGTCGAAGATCTTTTGCGCCGATTACCCAAGGTCATGATCCCGGCGCTGCAACAGTCCCTGGTCGATTACTGGAATGAACCGGCTGTCGAAGGTACCAGCCGTTGGCAATGGCTCAGCGATGTGCTCAGAACGGCACTGCTGGTCAGTATGGGGCCATCGGCCAGCGGCTCCTTTCTGAATCAAGAGCAGGCCGATACGCTTTTGCAAGTCATCCAAAGCCCTGACAAAGCCCTGCGCGTCAGTCGTTATGGCCGGGATTGCGCACAGGCTTTTTTGATTGACTACCAGGCCCGAACCGGGCGAACCCTGAAGGCTCATCTGGCCTACGAGGTATTGGTCACGCGTAAGGTCAATGGTCGTGAAGTGGTTGTCTGGTTCGAACCTGGCGGAGCTATTGAGGCCTATGATTCGTTGCAGGCGTTCGCGGATGACCAGGTGAGCAAGAAAGGACGCGAGCTGGAGTTCAGCGCTCTTGAACTACAGCCTTTCGAGTCGATCGGCGACGTCTTCGTCACTCAGGCCCAGGCATTGCTCAACAATCAGCTTGAGGACCTGAACCTGTTCGGCTCAGTGGAGGGGCAGGATCTGAAGGTTCTGGAAGACCGGTACGCTCACCTGACGGATCTGGCCCCCTATCTCCTGAAATCCAATCCCGGCCTGCATGAGCAAAGGCTTTATGGCGAAGTCAGCAGCCAATTGCCCGATTGGGCAACGCTCGCCAACAATGCCGACATCCAGGAATACAGTCGGTATTTGTTTCGACTGGCGGCCCTTCAACAAACTACAAAAGGCCTGGCCTACAACCACGGGATCGCCACTGCCGAACAGTTTGCCAACCAGGCTCTGATGGACGGGATGTCCTCCTATGGCGAAGCGGTAGATCCGGACCTGATCGAGGTTACCCAATACCGTAATGAAGATGGCGAGCTGCTGATCGTCGAACCCGGAACCGGCCGGTTCACGAGCGAAACCCAAAGCCTGACTCATCGAGCCTTGAATAACCTGGCCGGATTACCCTTCCTGGCCTCTGAGTTCAAACTCAAGGATGGCTCGCCTGCACCGGCCTGGATGACCCTCGATAACCTGAGAGCGCTGATCAGCGCCGCGGACATCGGTAAAAATTACCCGGCCGAAATCAAAAGGCTTCTGCTCGATGATCTGGCACAGAGAGCGGAGCGTGAAAAGCTCTTCGCTGATCAGTTGCGCATTCAACTGCCGATGCTCGCGCTCGAGAACAAGATTCGGCAACGATCAGGCTTTACCGATGCGGGTTACCGCTATGTAGCGGCGATTATGGAGCCGGAGTCCGAAGCCAGGCGCGTTACCGGGCAACAGATCGTTATCAGGCCCCTGGCGTTTAAAACCGAAATGTCGAATCAAACCCATGTGGTTCCCGACATGTTTGTGTTCGGAACGGCAGACGAAACGGTCGGCCCGCATATCCTGTACCGGCCTCTTTACCCTGAACAACTGATTGAGTTCGCTTCGCTCGATGCCTTGATGGAGGAAATTGTCAGCAACAATCCCAGGCCAGCCGAAGAGCAGCCCTCGGACAGCCGGCCCAATCCGTCGTTGCAGAAAAGCATCCTGGATTGGCTGGAAGCAGATGTGCGCAGAATCTATGACAACGGAGGCTTCCGCGAACCCCACCCGGTGGGCGTCATATTCGATACGGATTTGCTGCGCCCCGCACCTGCCGAATTCGACAAACAGTCACTCAGTGGTGATGTGCTGACGCATTTGTATGAAGCGAACGCCAACATCCTGGCTCGCCAGGCGGACGAGCAAACACTGTCGAATGCCGAGTACCGCTGGAACACGCTTAAGGAAATGGGGCTGATCGTCGTCGACAGCGTACTTAACGTGGTCCTGCCCTTTGTAAGCGGCCCCGCAGCAACCGTTGGCTGGTTGTTTGTCATGGAGACCTCTGTTTTACAGGCGTTGCAGGCACTCGCCCATGACGACAGCGACCCGATACAGGATTTGACGTTCAACCTGTTGATCAATCTGGCGCTGTCTTTGTTGATTCACCGTCTTGCACCCGATATCCATACGTCGGTCCAACCCTTCGCGCGCCCTTCGATAGTGCCCCGACCAGGGGCTGTCGAGGTCAAGCCGCAACTCAAACCCCCGATCGGGCCAGGCGCGGCCACTGCCATTACCGACAGCGTGCTGGATTTTTCAACGCCGACTTCCGGCAATTCACGGCAATTGCTCGAGCGATTCCTGCAAATCAATCAAGCCGGACGCGGACCGGTAATTACCGTCCCGGCACCGAAAGGGATTGAGGTGGTCGATGGCCGCTGGTATGCAAAAGTCCCCGGTCGTCTCCGTGGGCAAGGCTGGGCAAACGTCGCGCCGACCGAGAGCGAAAACGTTGTGGTTCTCGACAACCTGGGAAAGCCGATAAAAGGGCTGGAGTTGAAAAACAATGGCCAGGAACTCTGGGATATCGCGCCGGAGTTTCGGGTGCGTGGGGGCGGTCAAGGAAGTAGCCGATACCTGTCCGACGTATTCGCTGATTCGCAACTACGGGCGCGGCGTGCGGATAATGCGCGCAAGGTCGAGGCACTTAATAAACGTGTAGAGGCGTTGGAAGCAAACCTGAAACCGGCACAGAAAAACGGGAACGACGCCCTCGAAAAGGCACGCGCCATAGCGAATGAGATCAAAGACGGGACCAGTACCGGCGAGGCGCGTTTAGCGCTCAGAAAAAGCCTGCGCAATGCGGATCTGGATTATAAGAAGAAAGCGAAGCTGTTCATTGATGGTCATTTGGAAAGAGCCAAGACACTTGAGGATGCAGTGAAGGTTCTTGAAAGAGATAAAGACTATCAACGTGACGCCATCATCGCCAATTTGAAAAAAATCGTGATCAGTCTTGGTGTTGCCGATGAAGAGCTGAACAAGCTGCCGGGGGTATGGCCAGAGTCGGGGATTTCTGAACAGGATATTTTTCCACTGGCCTATGAACTCAAAACGGCGACCACTGATGCACCTTACAGCGCAGTATTTGAGATAAGGAAGCGACTGATCGATTTATTCCCGGAGCGGATCAGCGTCAGTTCCAGACTTGAGCAAGCAATGACGAAACTTGAGATTCTGGATAGGGAGGCAAGAAAGGGTTACTTACAACGAACCGGCGATTTATCCGATTTTACCAAGCTATTAAAAGACCGGTTCGAGAAACGCACATTTACCACGGATTTTTTGACCGTTCGACATCTGGTCAGCTTGCGAGGGGTACTGGCGGGGGATTCGTTGCTTGAGCCCAGCCTGAGCGAAGTGGCGGGCCTGGAAGGGCTGAGTAAAGCGAGATTGGGGGAAGTGACGGCTAACGTATTGAAGTTGAACTCGACGCAAGGGTTTGACCCGGGGCAACGGATCGACCTGCTCCAGGAAGCGGTCGGTATTTACAATGATGCGGAACTCATGGCGGGCAACCTTCGCAAGGTTGGCGCTCAACAGAGTTATGTACCTCAGGCATTTCTCGAGAACTTTCTCAAGGCCTTGAAGGCTGTGCGAGATATTGCTGAAGAAGAGTTGTCCGCGTCGATCACTGAGGACATGCAGGGCGAAGCTGTCCCGACAGAGGCAGAACAAAGCGTCGCAGAGACGCCAAAAAAAGCCAGAAAGAGAACCAAACGCCCCAATGAACGCTTGATCAACACACCGGAAGGTTATCGAGTAGGAGAGACTCAGGAGAAAACGACGAGCGAGCCTGACGAAACGGTAGCGGTAAAGGATATTGCAACCGGCAAAGACATTATTTACTACAGGCACGAAGGTGATGACCTCTACCAGCAAAGAAATGTCGAATCAGCGCAAGTTCCTCAATTACCTAAATCAACTCCTGAGCTCCGGACAATGCTCAACGAAGGGCAAAAACTTGTCGATAGTATCAATAAGCTTATTGGGAGCTACAGGAAAGACGCTCCCCTGTACCGTAACCCCACCAGTCTCGAAGACAGGTTCCTGACACAGGCAACCAAACTCAAGGAACTGGCGGCAAACATTCATCAGAAGATAACAGGCGTTACCGGGCCTGATCATGGGAAAGCCGTAAAACTGTACCAGGACCTCAAACGCGCAAGCGACCAACTGGTCCAGGAAGGAAAAAAACTGCGTATTAAAACCACCAAGGCATTGCCCCCGAATGCCGGCAGCTTCGAGTACTTGCTGGGAGAACACGAAGTGGCTATTCAAAACCCGACCTGGACGGATAAGTCGACGCCAAAGGAGTCAAGTTTCTTGCTTGAGTATGAAATAGTCGACAGTCGTAGCAAGAAAGTGATGTGGTATGCGCACTTTCACTGCTCAGCCCAATCAGTCAGTTCGATGACGCAAGCTCATCTGAAACTGGCGCGCCTGAGATTCCTGACGGTTAAAGATCAGCTGATCCGCTCCAATGGCAAGACGGAAGGCGTAATCTTTCCCGGTAATATGAAAACGGACTTTTCCAGGAAATACTTTTTCACCCCTCTCCCACCTGGGCGTAAGGCAGAGTAAAGGATAACGATAGCCGTCCCGGAGCAAACAAGACTTGCGCCTGCAGCAATAGCAGGCGCAACTCGGACACGAGACCCGGTTTCGAAGTTCGACACAAAACACCGGGAACGAACTCGCTCGCGAAACGTTTGGCTTCTAGCTTTTTTTCACACGCTCGATGTACCTGTTCACCGCCGGCGACTTCTCAAACCGCCGATGAATCAATGCCAACCACGACGACGCATTGCAATCCTTGATCTGCCGGTACACCACATTCGGCAGACTGACGTGGCCAACCACCGACTCCGGCACCACCGCCACCCCCTGCCCCAGCGACACCAATGCAATCACCGCCACCAATCCACCCGGCTGCGCCCCGAGCTTCGGTACGAAACCTCCTTGACTCGCAACCTGCAACGTACCGACGACTTGCTCCGGAAGAATGAAGTTTTCGTTGTGCAGATGCGCAGAGTTGATGACCTGCAACCGGGTCAGCCATGAGTCCACCGGCAACGCCAACACAAAGCCCTCGTCGCTCAGGCGCACACCCTCGACACCTTCGGGCAAAGCCATCGGGCAGCGGATGTAACCCAAATCGAAGCGCCCCTCAAGGATCATGTTCGGCAGGCTGGCCATGGGGCTTTCCCGAACGTTGAGGCTGACATCCGGGTATTGGCCGGCAAAAGCCTGCACCTGCTTTTGCAGCGCCCCGGAATACACCGCCGAGGCCACATAACCCAGTTCGATGTGGCCGATGTCGCCACGACCGGCGCGTTGGGCATTGCGCTGGGCCGACTCGAACTGGCGCACCGTGGCCTCGGCCTCGATCAGCAGCGCCGTGCCGGCCTCGGTCAGGCTGACATCCCGCGCCTGGCGCAGGAACAGGCGCGCGCCCAGTTCCGCTTCCATGTCCTGGATCTGCCGGGTCAAGGTCGGCGGCGCAATGCCCAATTGCTCGGCGGCACGGGTGAAGTTGCGCTGCCGGGCGACGGCGAGGAAGTAGCGGAAGTGGCGGATGTCCATCGGTGCGTTAGCTCAAAGGTAATGAAGTGATGATGCGCGCCTAACAAAGGGACCGTCAGCCAGCGATAAGCTGCACATCACTTCACAGTAGAGAACGTCCGCCATGTCCGTCAAACCCAAGGTGAGTCCGCGCCTGACCTTGCTCACCGCCTCAGCCGTGTGTTCGTTGATCGTGCTGGACACTAATATCGTCGCCGTTACCTTGCCCAGCATCGCTCGGGATCTGGGGGCGAATTTCGCTGATATCGAATGGGTGGTCAGTGCCTACATGCTGGCCTTCGCCGCCTTGCTGCTGCCCGCCGGCAGTCTGGCCGACCGCTTTGGACGGCAGAAAACCCTGATGTGGGGACTGGGTATTTTCATCCTGGCCTCGCTGGGTTGCGGTGCGGCGCCGAACGCACTGTTTCTGGACATCGCACGGGCGATCAAGGGCGTCGGTGCCGCGCTGCTGCTGACCTCCGCGCTGGCCTCCATCGGTCATACCTTCCACGATGAACTGGAACGGGCCAAGGCCTGGGCGTTCTGGGGCGGTTGTATGGGCGTGGCCATGACGGCGGCGCCGACCTTGGGCGGATTGATCACTGAATTCGTCGGCTGGCGCTGGATTTTCTACCTCAACCTGCCGGTCGGCCTGTTCCTCATGTACATGGTCTGGCGCGCAGTGCCGGAATCCCGCGATGCCCAAGCCGCCCGCCTCGACCCTTGGGGCAGCCTCGCCTTCAGCGCCAGCCTGTTGTGCCTGATCTGGGGCCTGATCGAAGCCAACCGGATCGGCTGGAACAACCCCGTCACCTACGCACGCCTGGTGGGCGGTGCCCTGTTGCTGGGTTTGTTCGTGGTGATCGAGCGCCTGCAACAGCGGCCGATGATCGACTTGCAATTGTTCAGGCATCCGCGCTTCATCGGTGCCTTGCTCGGCATGTTCTCCTACGCCGCCTGCGCCCAGGTGATGATGACCATGCTGCCGTTCTACTTGCAGAACGGCCTGGGCTTTACCGCCATTTCCGCCGGGTTGGGCATGCTGCCGTTTGCCGTGACCATGCTGATCTTCCCGCGCATCGGCGCACGGCTGGCGGGACGCGTTCACCCGGCAAACATGATGGCGATCGGGCTGACACTGGTGGGTTGCGGCAACCTGCTGAGCGCCTGGGCGGTCAACAGCGGCGGCTACCTGCCCTTCGCCCTGGCGATTGCCGTGACCGGTGCCGGTGCCGGGTTGCTCAATGGCGATACGCAGAAAAACATCATGGCCTGCGTACCCCGAGAGCGTACCGGCATGGCGTCGGGCATGAGCACCACCATGCGTTTCAGTGCGGTGATGCTGGCGATCGGGGTCTATGGCGCCTTGCTGTCGGGCCATAGCGAACAGTTGCTGCACGACAACCTGTCGGCACAGGGCGGGCAGTGGCTGGAACACACTCAAGGCGTCGCCTCACGGGTGGTGGCCGGTGACATGCCGGCGGCCATGAGCCTGTTGCCGCAAGCCGCACAGTCGGTGGTCGAGCCGCTGGCTCGCCAGGCGTTTGTCGGGGGCTTCAGCCTGTTGCTGTGGGTCGCGGGACTGGCAGGATTACTGGCTGCGCTGGTGGTCGGCACGCTGATGCGCAATCCGATTCCCGTATCCCGGTCGAACCTGGTGCTTGAGTGAGGCCATCACCCGTTCGGCATTTTCATCACAGGTCATGGCGTCGGACTGCTTGACATTCAAGTGAGCTTTAAGCTTAGCCTCTGTTCATCACTGATGAGGAGTCAAGCATGTCACCCTTCCAAGCCTTGAAATTGCCCAACGGCCAGACCATCGCTAACCGGGTCGCCAAAGCTGCCATGGAAGAGAACCTTGCCGATAGCGATCAGGCACCCGATCAAGCGCTGTTTCGCCTGTATCAAGCCTGGGCCGAGGGCGAAACCGGACTGCTGCTGACCGGCAACGTGATGATCGACCGCCGCGCCATGACCGGTCCCGGTGGGGTGGTGCTGGAGGACGAACGCCACCTGGAACGCTTCCGCCAATGGGCCGGCATTGGTCGCGCCGGTGGCGCGCATTTGTGGATGCAACTCAATCATCCGGGCCGCCAAACCATGGCCAACCTCGGCCAGCAAGCCCTGGCGCCTTCTGCGGTGGCGCTGGATCTGGGCTCGTTTTCAAAGATGTTCGCCGAGCCAAAGCCCATGAACGAAGCCGATATCCAAGAGGTGATCCAACGCTTCGCCACCAGCGCCGCACTGGCGGAAAAGGCCGGGTTCAGCGGCGTGCAGATCCATGCCGCACACGGTTACCTGCTCAGCCAGTTCCTCTCGCCGCTGACCAATCGCCGCACCGATCGCTGGGGCGGTTCGCTGGAGAACCGCGCGCGTTTGCTGCTGGCGGTGGTCGATGCGGTACGCAACGCGGTGTCGCCGCAATTTTGCGTGGCGGTGAAGCTCAACTCGGCGGACTTCCAGCGCGGTGGCTTCGATGCCGACGACGCGCGACAAGTGATCCAGTGGCTCAACGATCAGCAGATCGACCTGCTGGAGCTTTCAGGTGGCAGCTACGAAGCACCGGCCATGCAAGGCGAAGCCCGCGATGGCCGAACCCTGGCCCGTGAGGCGTACTTTCTGGAAATGGCTGGCGAACTGGCCAGCGTGGCTCGCATGCCGGTGATGGTGACAGGCGGGATCCGGCGCCTGGCAATCGTCGAGCAGGTACTCGACAGTGGCATCGCCATGGCCGGGATCGGTACGGCGTTGGCCGTCGAACCGCAGTTGGTCAAACGCTGGCGCGAAGGTGAGAACAGTCACCCACAGCTACCGCCGATTCGCTGGAAACGCAAACCGCTGGCGGCCCTGGCGAATATGGCGGTGGTGAAGTTCCAGCTGCAGCGCTTGAGTCGCGGGCGCAAGACCCGGCCGCAGGTGTCGGCGTTGTGGGCGTTGATTCTGGACCGGGTGCACATCGCCCGGCTTACACAGCGGTACCGGCAGGCGATGGGTAAGTAGTTCAAAACTTACAGTGCCTGATACACCGCTTTCGTCGGAACGCCGCCCGGAACCGGCTCGCTCCCACAGGGGATTTGTTTACACAGGAGATCCAATGTGGGAGCGAGCCTGCTCGCGAAGAGGCCCGCACAGACAACACAGCACTCAGCCCGGCAGCAACTCATCGATATGCCGATACTCGGACTGCAATTGCGCCGCCAGTACCCTGCTACGCCCAAGGCGGATCGGCCCGCGCTCGATGTCGATCACCAGCCCCGGACAATCGAGTGCGGGCAACGCCGGCCACTCTTTCAACCGACCATCAGTCACCACCAGCAACCGCTGTTGCTCCGCCGGAAACCGCTTTTGCCGTGCAGCCAGCCAGCACCCCGCCTCCCCCAGCGCCGCCAGCAACGGCGTGCCGCCACCCGCGCCAAGCCCATCGAGCCAGTGGCGCAGACCGCTGGAGGCTTTCAACCCTTGCACCTGCCACTTCGGCAACGCACCACTGGCCGTCAGCAAAGCCAGGCGCGCGCGTTGACGGTAGGCGTCGTCGAACAGTTGCGCCAACAGCCCCTTCGCATCACTTAGCGCTTGATGACGACGGGTCGAGGCCGACGCGTCGACGATCACCAACCACAGTTCATGGGGCGAACGGGTGCGCAGTTGAAAAAGCAGATCCGTGCGCTGACGGGGCCGGCCGTTGAGCAAGGTGCCGGGCCAATTGACCGAACCGCTTCGAGCAGCGTGACGCTTACCCTGCTTGCCGTTGTCCAGGCGTCCGGCACGGGGTCTGGCATTCGCCCCCGCATCAGATCGAGGGCGAATGCCTAGGGCTTTTTTGGCCAGCTCGGCACTTCACGTCGGGCGCCCGTCGCCAGTGCCTGGGCGGGCATTTCACCCCATTGACCCTGGCCTTCGCTCGGGTTTGAAGGCTGAACCGAAGGCGCCTGGTTTTGTTGTGGTGCAAGTGGCGACTGTTCGCGGCGACGATGGCGCAAGGCAAACTCGGCGACCGCATCGATATCTTCCTCGGCGATGGCACGCGCCCCTCTCCAGGCGGCATGGGCACGCGCCGCGCGCAACCAGACCAGATCGGCGCGCAGGCCATCGACACCGGCGGCAAAGCAGCGCTCGGTAATCTGCTCCAGCGCTGCATCGTCGAGGGGAATGTCCACCAATGCGCTACGCGCCTTATGGCAACGTTCGCGCAATGATTGCTGCTGGCGTTCCCACTCGGCGCAAAAACCTTGGGGATCGCTGTCGAAATCCAGACGCCGACGGATGATCTGGCCGCGCTCGGTGGGTGCGGTATGGCCGCTGAGGGCGACGTTCAAGCCAAAGCGGTCGAGCAGTTGCGGACGCAACTCACCCTCTTCCGGGTTCATGGTGCCGATCAGCACGAACTTCGCCGAATGCCGATGGGAGATGCCGTCGCGCTCGACCAGATTGGTGCCGCTGGCGGCGACGTCGAGCAGTAAATCGACCAGGTGATCGGGCAGCAGATTGACTTCATCGACGTAGAGCACGCCGCCATCAGCCTTGGCCAACACGCCGGGGGAAAATTGTGCGCGACCTTCGCTCAGGGCGGCATCCAGGTCGAGGGTGCCGACCAGGCGCTCTTCAGTGGTACCCAACGGCAAGGTGACGAACTGACCGCTGGCGAGCAGGTCCGCCAGGCCTCGGGCCAGGGTCGATTTGGCCATGCCGCGCGGGCCTTCGATCAGCACGCCGCCGATCTTCGGGTCAATGGCGGTCAGGTACAGCGCGAGTTTCAAGTCATCGGCGCCGACCACGGCTGAGAGGGGGAAATGCGGGGTGTCGGTCATGTCGGTTTTCTCATCATGGTCGGTTATTACTATGTGGCGAGGGAGCTTGCTCCCGTTCGGCTGCGTAGCAGTCGTAAAACCTGCCAACCGGGTACATCAGGGGAAAAGCGGGGCCGCTTCGCGACCCAACGGGAGCAAGCTCCCTCGCCACAGGTTGAGCTGTTTCAGGTATCTTCTTCTATATCCAACAACAGGTCTTGCAGCGCCTCTCGATACTCACCCGGCGCCTTCCACATCCCCCGCTGCTGCGCTTCGAGCATGCGCTCGGTCATGTCGCGCAAGGCATGAGGGTTGTGCTCGCGCACGAAATCCCGGGTGTCTGGATCGAGCAGATAGGCATCGGCCAGCAACGCGTACTGATGATCGTCGATCAACCGGGTGGTGGCGTCGAAGGCGAACAGGTTATCGACCGTCGCGGCCATTTCGAACGCACCTTTATAGCCGTGACGCTTGACGCCCTCCAGCCACTTCGGATTGGCCGCCCGGGAGCGGATGACCCGGTTCAGTTCTTCCTTCAGCGTGCGGATCTTCGGCAGGTCCGGCTGGCTGTGATCACCGTGATAACTAGCCGCCACTTCGCCGCCGAGGCTTTCCACGGCGGCCAGCATGCCGCCCTGGAACTGGTAATAATCATTGGAGTCGAGCAAGTCGTGTTCACGATTGTCCTGGTTTTGCAGCACCGCTTGCACCTGGCTCAGACGCTGGGCGAACTGATCTCGGGCCGCGGTGCCTTCGTCTGAACCGCCGTAGGCATAACCGCCCCAGTTCAAATACACCTCGGCCAGATCCTCGCGGCTCTGCCACAGACGACCATCGATGGCGCCCTGTACCCCTGCCCCATAGGCACCGGGTTTGGCACCGAAAATACGCCAGCCGGCCTGACGCCGCGCGGCGTCTTCATCAAGGCCTGCTTGCAATAACGCTTCACGTTCGGCGCGCACTTTGGCCGCCAACGGGTTGAGATCGTCCGGCTCATCCAGCCCGGCGACCGCTTGCACGGCGGCGTCGAACAGGCGGATGAGGTTGGCGAAGGCGTCGCGAAAGAAACCGGACACGCGCAAGGTCACGTCCACCCGTGGGCGATCGAGCAGGCTCAGCGGCAGAATCTCGAAGTCATCGACCCGCTGACTGCCGGTGGCCCAGACCGGACGCACCCCCATCAGCGCCATGGCCTGGGCGATGTCATCGCCGCCGGTGCGCATGGTCGCAGTACCCCACACCGACAGGCCGAGCTGGCGCAAATGATCACCGTGGTCCTGCAGGTGGCGTTCAAGAATCAGGTTGGCCGATTGGAAACCGATGCGCCATGCGGTGGTGGTCGGCAGGTTGCGCACATCTACCGAGTAAAAATTGCGCCCGGTCGGTAGCACATCCAGGCGCCCGCGACTCGGTGCGCCGCTGGGGCCGGCGGGCACGAAACGCCCACTGAGGGCATCGAGCAGACCGCGCATTTCTGCGGGACCACAGGCGTCGAGCCTTGGTGCGACCACCTCGCGCAAGTTGTCGAGGATGGCTTGTACTTCAATCCAACGCGTCTCCTGTGGGAGCCAGCCTGCTGGCGATGGAGTGTCAGTCGACATCAATGTGGC
>NZ_JBSVWS010000060.1:0-29390 GCF_054071155.1 Pseudomonas sp. SDO5532_S415
GGATCAGCGCCCATCCTGTGGGAGCGAGCCTGCTCGCGAAAGGGGCCATAGAAGTGTCAGTGCCGGGACTGGGTGAACTAAGCTTGAACAAGGACCGTTCACCGCTGCCCCTCGGAAAACCCGACGGGGCTGTGGCGTGCAACAGGAGCCGAAAATGCTTCACATCAGAACGCCCTTGATCCTGCATCCAGACCTGTCGACGCCGTCCCGCCGAATCTGGCTCAAACTGGAAAACCTGCAACCCAGCGGCTCCTTCAAACTGCGCGGCATTGGCCTTTTGTGCAGTCAGGCGGCTGCGCAGGGCAAGCGCAAGGTGATCTGCCCTTCTGGCGGTAATGCCGGGTTTGCCACCGCCGTGGCGGCTGCCCGCCTGGGCATGAAAGCCTGCATCGTGGTGCCGCACACGACCCCTGAATCCACTCGCGCCAGGATCAAGAAAACCGGTGCCGAGGTGCTTGTCCATGGCAAGGTCTGGGACGAGGCCAATCTGCGGGCCAAGGAGCTGGCAAAAGGCGCGGACACCGAATTCGTGCCGGCCTTCGATCACCCGGTGCTGTGGGAAGGACACAGCACGATGATCGATGAAATTCTCGAGGATTGTCCGCAGGTCGATGCGCTGGTGACCTCGGTGGGAGGCGGTGGATTGCTGGCGGGAATACTCACTGGCCTGATCCGCCACCAGCGCATGGATTGCCGGATCATTGCTTGTGAAACCGAGGGGGCAGCGTCTTTCGCCGCCGCTGTCAGTGCCGGACACCCGGTCAAATTTCCCCGGATCGATACGGTCGCCAGGTCGCTAGGTGCTACGTTGGTGGCCGCATGGCCTGTGCAGCACATCGTCGATTTTGCCCACGAATGCGTGGTACTCAGCGATGAAGAGGCGATCATGGGGGTGGTGCGTTACGCCAGTGATTTGCGCCAGCTGGTCGAGCCCGCCTGCGGAGTTTCGCTGGCCATCGCCTACCTGGACCACCCGGCGATCGCTGAAGCTCACGACGTGGTGATTGTGGTATGTGGCGGCGTCAGCATCAGCGCGCAACTGGTGGCCGGCTGGGCTCGGTAAATCGTAAGCGAGCAAAAATCTGTGGCGAGGGGATTTATCCCCGCAAGTCCGGACACTTGAGTCTGTCTGAAAGGACACAGGGGCCGCTTCGCGACCCAACGGGGATAAATCCCCTCACCACAAATGTGTTTGCCCGTGCTTTAGTGAATAGCACTATTGACCTGCGCGAACACCATCCTGGACGAGGATGGCGCGGGCCAGGTCTTCGTCGCTTGCGTTATTGAGGTCTGGATGATTCTGCCGGAGCTGATTGAGTACCGATTCCAGATACACGCCGCGAATCGTACCGCCACTGGCCACGAAGCTGGAGGCGTCGTCCCGGGCGGGAATCATCAGTTTGTCATCCTTGAAGGTCGAGTACAGCGAAGCGGATACGCCGGCCGAGGTGGCGACGTCGCCCGCATCCACATCGGCCATCGCGGAACCGACAGGTAAACACAACAGCAGGGAAGAAACGATAATCAGACGGCGCATGATGGTGTCCTCTGAAAGCGTGCTGCAAAAAGGAAGTGCCTCATATTTTAGGATGCGTGGCGGCCCTCGAGAGTTCCGTGCGGATTCGTCGAGCCTTGTGGGAGCGAGCCTGCTCGCGAAAGCGGACTGACATTCGCTATCGATGTCGACTGACACGACCCCTTCGCGAGCAGGCTCGCTCCCACAATTGAATCGGGTTGTTCTTCAGCCGATTCACCGCGAAAACCGGTTGCGATATTCCCGTGGCGAAACCCCAAGATTGCGCTGGAACGTCAGGCGCATGCGCTCTTCATCGCCAAAGCCGCACTGCCGGGAGATTTGATCGATGTTGCGCTCCGAATCTTCCAGCAAGCGCCGGGCGGCTTCGACCCGCAGTACTTCCACGGCCTTGGCCGGGGTGCGGCCGGTCTTGAGCTTGTAGACTCGGGCGAAGTTACGCGGGCTCATTTGAACTTGTTGGGCCAGGGCCTCGACCGTGAGGTTTTCCCCGGCCAGGTTTTGCGTGATCCACAGGTGCAGGTCGTCGAAAGTGGCGCCCTCGCTGGTTTGCGATTGCAGCAGTTGACTGTACTGGGCCTGGCCGCCGGGGCGCTTGAGGAAAACCACCATTTCCCGGGCCACTTGCAACGCCACTTCGCGCCCGCAATCTTCTTCGACCAGCGCCAGCGCCAGGTCGATACCGGCGCTGACGCCGGCGGATGTCCAGACCGGCCCCTGTTTGACGAAGATCGCATCGTTGTCGACTTCGATCGACGGGTAGCGCTCCTTCAGCATCTCGCACATCGCCCAGTGAGTGGCGGCGCGTCGCCCCTCGAGCAATCCGGCCTCGGCCAGCAGGAACGTGCCGCTGCACACCGACGCGGTGCGCTTGGCTTTGTCCGATGCCCCGGCCAGCCATGCGACAAGGTCCAGCGATTGATGCATGGCGTGGAGAATATTCGGTGCGCCGGGAGCGATCAGCGTGTCGATGGAATCTTCGGCGAAGTCGCTCAGCGGCACCGTGTTCACCGCCAGGCCTTCCGCGGTTGCCATCAAGCCACCGGCAAGGCTGGCCGTGTGCAGCGTGTAGCCGGGCAAGCCGCGACTGTTCATGTACCGGGAAGCTGCCCAGAACACAGTCTGCGCCCCGGTCAGGTCCAGCAGGCCCATATCCGGGTAGGCGAGGAATACGATCAGGCGCGGCTGTCCAACGGGAATGGCGGGTGATTCGAAGGGGCTGGGGATTGCGTTCATAAGCTTCTGTTTGAGCGAGTTGGAATAATGATAATTCGCAAACGGTATAAACGTGATGGCTGTTGATCGGCTGTCAGGATTTCAGGGTTTTATGTCAGTTGGTCCGACGAAGTCTAGCCCTGTCAGCGGTGCCTGGTTGTAGGATATTTGTTCGCTGTCTGCCTCGAAAACTTGAACGAAGGTAGAGATCATGGCCAAGAACATAGTGATAGTGGGCGCCGGTTTTGCCGGCGTCTGGAGCGCCCTCGGCGCGGCGCGCGTACTCGACATCCATGGCAAGGACGCCGATGTCGACGTGACCCTGGTGTCCCCGCGACCGGAACTGGTCATTCGCCCGCGCCTGTATGAACCCTCACCCCATGAAATGACCGCGCCCTTGTCGCCTGTGCTGGAAGCGGTGGGCGTCAAGTTCGTCGGTGCCGAAGTTGAACGCATCGACACATCCGCCCGTCAGGTACGTGCCCGGAGCGCTGACGGTCGCGACATCAAGCTGGACTATGACCGCCTGTTGCTGACCAGTGGCAGCAAACTCAACCGCCCGCCGGTGCCAGGGTTGGCCAAATACGCTTTCGCCACGGATCAACTGGCCGATGCAGTGGAACTGGAGGAACACCTGGTCGGGTTGCGCCAGCTGCCGGACTCGCCGGAGCGCAATACAGTCGTGGTGGTGGGTGGCGGTTTCACCGGGCTGGAAGTGGCCACCGAACTGCCGGAAAAACTGCGCAAGATCCTCGGGCCAAATGTCCCGTTGAGGGTCGTCGTGGTCGAGCGCGCCGATGACATCGGACCGGATCTGGGGGCGAATCCACGACCGTTGATCATCGAAGCGCTGGAACAGATGGGCATCGAGTTTCAGGTCGGTTCCGGGGTGGTTGCCATTGATGCCGATGGCGTGCAGACCGCCAACGGTCAGCGCATCGATGCACTGACCGTGATCTGGACCGGTGGGCTGGTGGCCAGTGGCCTGACATCGCAAGTGTCATCGCAACTGGACCGCCTGGGACGCGCCGAGGTGACCGACGACTTGCGCGTGATCGGCACCGACCATGTGTTTGCCGCCGGCGACGTGGCCAGGGCGTTGACCGATGATCAAGGGCATTACGCGCTGATGTCCTGCCAGCACGCGATCATCATGGGGCGCTTTGGCGGGTACAACGTGGCCGCCGACCTGCTGGGCGTGCCGACCCTGCCATACCGTCAACCCTTCTACGCCACCTGCCTGGACCTGGGCGAGTGGGGGGCGGTGTACACCGAGGGCTGGGACCGTCAGGTGGTGTTGACCCATGATGAAGGCAAGGAACGCAAGCGCATGATCAATACCCAGTGGATCTATCCGCCAGCGGCGAACCGCGCCGACGCCCTGGCGGCCGGTGACCCTCTGGCATCCTTCTAAACGGATGGGTGGGTCATCCTGTGGGAGCGAGCCTGCTCGCGATGGCGGTGTGTCAGGCAACAGTGATGTTGGATGTGCCTGCCTCTTCGCGAGCAGGCTCGCTCCCACAGGTCGGGAACTCGTGAATATTGAGAACAATTGTATTGTCGATCCCTGTCTGTTTCCGCACAAAAGGGCTGGGTACCTTGGGTTCACTCAAACCAGACAAGGACCCCCACATGCTCAATCGCTTGGTACTGCCTTTTGCCCTGTTGTTCTCCCTCAACGCCGCCCACGCCACCGATGGCGAAAAATGGTACCCGTCGAAATACGGTGCCCAGGATGAAATCGGTGCGTTGAACCTGCTCAATGCCGATTCGGTGCTCAACGCCGCCAAACTGATCAAGACCGGCAAGACTTACCCGCTGGCGGTGCCCATCGACAAGAATCTGCCGGCCTTCCGTCATCGCAGCTTCCACCTGACCAACGTCCAGCCCGGCGAAGCGGGCGGCACCACCATGGGGCCGAACAAATTCACCTTCAACGATGAGCTGGTGGTGGGCTGGACCGGTGTCGGCACCCAGCTCAACGGTATCGGCCACATCGGCATCGATAATGTCTATTACAACGGCAACCGCGCGGCGGACTTCGTCACCGTGGAAGGGGTGCAGAAACTCGGCATCGAAAAAGTCCCGCCGATTGTCACCCGTGGTGTGGTGCTGGACATGACCGCGGTGTATGGCAGCGCCATCGTGCCGGAGAAAACCGAGTTCACGGTCGCCGACATCCAGAAGGCGCTGGACCTGCAAGGCATTACCATCGAGAAAGGTGACGTGGTGCTGTTCAACACCGGTTGGCTGGAACTGCTGGGCAAGGACAACGAGAAGTTCCTCGCGGTGGAACCGGGCATTGGCATGGCGGCGGCCAAATGGTTGGCGGACAAGCAGATCGTCGCGTTCGGTGGCGACACCTGGGCCTCTGAAATCTACCCCGGCACCGACGGCCAGGAGTTCCCGGTCAACCAGTTCATGCTGGCCAAGAACGGCATCTACAATCTTGAGCTGATCGACAGCCGCGCGCTGGTGCGGGACAAGGCCTGGACTTTCATGTTCGTGCTCGGGCAGCCGCTGTACAAGGGCTCGACCCAGGTCAACATCAACCCGGTGGCGATTCGCTGATACCGTTGACTGTAGGAGCGAGCTGGCTCCGGGCGGCGTTCCGACGATGGTCGCTAACGATAATGCTGGCGGCCTGACACCCCTGGGCGTTATTGGGTTTTTCGCAAGCAAGCTCGCTCCTGCAAGTACAGGTACAGGTTCATTGACGTCTTAGAAGCGAGCACACCTGCCTATGATTCCCTCCCTCGCCAGCATCGCCGCACGCCTGCGCCTCAAACAACTGCGCCTGCTGATTGCGCTGGATGAACGCGGCTCGCTGCACAAGGCGGCCGAACAGATTTCCATTTCCCAGTCCGGCGCCACCAAGGCGCTGCATGAAGTCGAGTCGCTGCTCGGCATGCCGTTGTTCGAGCGTCAGCCCCAGGGCTTGGTGGCCAACGAAATGGGGCGTTGCATGATCCGTTACGCGCGGCTGATCTACAGCGACGTCGAACACCTGCGTGAGGACATGCTGAGCATCCTGCGCGGGCAGGGCGGTCGACTGTCGGTGGGGGTGATCATGGGCGCGGTGCCATTGCTCACCCGGGCCTTGACCGAACTGCGCCTCAAGCAACCGCAACTGGCCATCGAAGTGGTGGAAAACACCAGCGCCAACCTGCTTGGGCTGCTGGATCAGGGACGGCTGGACCTGGCCATTTGTCGCACCAGTGTCGGCCAGCGTTCGGACGCTTATGCCTGCATCGAGTTGAGCGAAGAACCTTTGGCGGTGGTGGCCAGCAAGGACCATCCACTGGCCGGTGCCACCTCGTTGCAGCTGGCGCAATTGAGCGATTACCGCTGGGTGGTCTACCCCAAGGACATGCCGATGCGCCAGGCCCTGGAGCGCGAACTGGAGGAGGCGGGGCTGGATATTCCGCGTTATCCGCTGGAGACCTCGTCGATTTTCGCCACCATTTTGCTGGTGCAGCAGGACCCGACTTTGCTGGCGGTGATCCCGGCGGAAGTCGCCGGCTTCTGTGCGCAGTTCGATTTGCTGGTGACACTGCCCTTATCGATGCGCGCGCTGGTCGAGCCCTACGGCGCGATCAGCCGGGCCGGTACCGACTTGCCTCCGGCGGCGACCCTGCTGATCGACGAACTGCAACGGTTGATGGTTACTTGATCACGATCGGGTTCACCGGTGCGCCCGTGCCGCCGACGATCTTCAGCGGCGCGGCGGTGTAAAGGAACTGCCACTGACCGTCTTCGGCGCAGTCGTCGGCCAGGTCATCGAGCATCGCCACTTCGGTGAAGGTCACGCCGAGGTTGCGCATCAAGGCGTTGTGCAGCGGGATCAACACGCCCGAAGCGGGGTCGACCGCCACTTCGTTGGCCATGGTGTCGGTGACCAGGTTGGGGATCTCCATCTGGTGAAACCACTCCACCAGTTCGCGGCTGAAGGTCAGGCCCGGCTCGGCGAAATCCTTGTAGAACTCATCCGGCTCGCGCTCATAGAACGAGCCGATCCAGCCGGTGCGGATGATCAGGATGTCGCGCTTGTGGATCTCGATGCCCTGGGCTTTGGCGGCGGCCAGCAGGTCGTGGTGATTGAAGGTCTCGCCCTTGTCCAGCACCGCTTTGCCGCGATGGCGGGCCATGTCGATCAACACCGCACGGCCGACGATGCCGCGCTCGGCAATCGGCAGAATGCTGGCCTTGTCCATGCCGCCGATGGTGCTCATGGCGTCGTAGCCGTTCCACAGTTTGTTGTCGTGCCAGACATGACCCAGCGCGTCGTATTGGGTCGAGCCTTGCAGGTGCATGAAGATCACGTCGTCGGCATATTCCACATGACCGTCAAAGTGCGTCTTGCCGGCCAGGAAGTGGCCCTTGTCCAGCACGTTGACCCGCATCGACGGCCGTCGACCGGGCCACAAGGGTTCGCCCTTGGGGTGGCCGATCTGCACTTGCAGGGTGAAGGTCTTGCCCTGGCGCACCGCGGCGATACCCCGCAGGATTTCCGCGCTTTGCAGGTAGTTCAGGGCGCCGACTTCATCCTCAGGCCCCCATTTGCCCCAGTTGGTGGGCAGGCCTTCGAGCAAGGCCTTGATGTCGGGAGAGCGGTCGGCGGTGTTGTTATTGTGGTCGCACATGGGATCTGTCCTTGGTTTGAGCGTCTGACTCGGTCCCTGTGGGAGCGAGCTTGCTCGCGAAGAGGGCGTGTCAGTCACCATTGATGAACCTGGCACACCGCTTTCGCGAGCAGGCTCGCTCCCACAGGGATTTGTGCTGATTGCGGAATTATTTGATCGGCGAAAACGCCGCCGGCATCAACAGCTTCGATTCCATCTTTTCCAGCATCGGGAACGCGATCGGCACGAAGCCTTCGAGCCAGTCCGGGTCCTGGTACAGGGCGGCGCGTTTCTTGATGCGCTCGTCCAGGCTCTCGTAGGCCCAGATGTGGATCACCTGGTTCAACTCGCCGATTTCGGTGTACCACCAGCCCACCAGCGTGGTGTAGCGAGAGATCACCGGCAGGCCGTTTTCCTCGAAGTGCTTGAGGTAGGTCTGCATTTTTCCGATCTGGATCGTGTAGGTGCGCATTTCGTAGAACATGGGAGGCTTCTCTTCAGGAATGAGTGCCGTGGAAGGCGTTGCTGATGATTCGCTCGACGTCGGCGGCGGTGGTCAGGCGTGGGTTGACCAGCACGTTGCCGCTGCGCATCGAGTCGCTGACCATTTGCGGCATGTAGTCCAGGTCCACGCCCAGGTCCTTGATGTTGTCGGGGATGCCGATGGCCTTGTTCAGCGCCATCACGTGTTCCACGGCTTTGTACCCGGCGTGGGCAGGGCTCAGGCCGTCGACGTTCTCGCCCATGGCCAGGGCAATCTCGCGGAACAGTTCAGGGCAGGCCGGCAGGTTGTATTCGATGACATAGGGCAGCAGCGTCGCGTTGGCGATGCCATGGGGGATGTTGAACACGCCGCCGAAAGTGTGGGAAATCGCATGCACGTTGCCCAGTTTCGATTGCGCGAAGGCGACCCCGGCAAGGAACGAGGCGAGCAGCATCTGCTCCCGGGCATGCAGGTCGGAGCCGGTGAAGAACGCTTTGGGCAGGTAGGTGCAGATCATCTTGATCGCTTGCAGGGCCAGGGCCTGGCTGATTGGGTTGGCCTGCTTGGAGACGTAGGATTCGATGGCATGGGTCAGGGCGTCCATGCCGGTGGCCGCGGTGATGGATGGCGGCAGCTTGAGGGTGAGTTCGGCGTCGAGAATCGCCAGTTTCGGAAACAGCGCCGGGCTGATGATCACGGTCTTGAACAGGGTCTTGGTGTTGGTGAACACCGTGGACGCGGTGCATTCGCTGCCGGTGCCCGATGTGGTCGGTATGGCGAAGATCGGCAGCGGCGGGTTCAGCAGTTTGTCGTAGCCCTCGTAGTCGAGGATGTTGCCGGGGTTGGTGGCCATGGCCGCGACACCCTTGGCGGTGTCGATGCTGCTGCCGCCACCGACACCGATCACCGAATCGCACTCGTGGTTTTTCAGGAACGCCACGGCGCGTTCCAGCACGTCGGTGGTAGGGTTGGGTTCGACGCCGTCAAACACTTCGTAGGCAATCTCGCTGTCAGCCAGCGAAGCAAAAAAAGGCGCCATCACGCCCGACGCCATCAGCCCTTGGTCGGTGACCACCAGCAGTTTTTTTCGAACATGCGGTTTGAGCAGCGTACCGGCCTGGCGCACCAGGCCGTTGCCGCTTTTCAAGGTCGTGGGAAAGTAAAACTGGAAGGGGTTCATCGGTTACTCCGGTTCTTGGTCTTGTTCGTCCCGGAACAGTAATTAGCGTCGCGCGCGGCCGATAATGAAAAGGCCTGATCAAGCGATCACCCTTTGTCATCCCCCGGACAGCGGGCAGGCAGTGGTAACGTGAGCGCTTCCAACAGTCAGGAGCGTGGTCATGGATTTGGGTATTTCGGGGCGGTGGGCGATTGTCTGTGCCGCCAGCAAGGGCTTGGGCCTGGCCTGTGCGCGGGCGTTGGCGAAGGAGGGCGTGAACCTGGTGATCAATGCCCGTGGCGACGAAACGCTGCAGGCGGCCGCCGTGGAGTTGCGCCAATTGGCGCCGACCATCGAGGTGCGCACCGTGGCCGGGGACATCAGTGAACCTGCGGTGCGCGCCCAGGTGCTGGCGGCGTGTCCGCAGGTGGACATCCTGGTCAACAACGCCGGCGGTCCGCCACCCGGGGACTTCCGCGACTGGCAGCGCGAAGACTGGCTCAAGGCGCTGGATGCCAACATGCTCACGCCCATCGAGCTGATCAAGGCCTGCGTCGATGGCATGGCCGAGCGCGGTTTCGGGCGCATCGTCAACATCACTTCCGGCGCGGTGAAGGCGCCGATCGATGTGCTTGGCCTGTCCAACGGCGCCCGCAGCGGCCTCACCGGGTTCATTGCCGGGCTGGCGCGTCAGGCGCGATTGGCGGGGAACAACGTCACGGTCAACAACCTGTTGCCGGGGCCGTTCGAGACCGAGCGCCTGCACAAGACCCTCGACGCCGCCGCCCAGGCCAATGGCACCAGCGTTGAAAGCATCGCCGAGCAGCGGCGCAAACACGTCCCGGCCCAGCGCTTCGGCCAGCCTGATGAATTTGGTGCGTATTGCGCCTTCATCTGCGGTGCGCAATCCGGATTCCTCACCGGGCAGAACCTGTTGCTCGATGGTGGCAGCTATCCGGGGACCTTCTGAAAACAACATCAGTCTTAGTGCCTTTTGTGGCGAGCGAGCTTGCTCGCGTTGGGCTGCGCAGCGGCCCCAAAAATCTGATAACCATTGAGATTTTTGTGAGTGCTGCGCACTCAAGCGGGAGCAAGCTCCCTCGCCACAGGTTTCTCATTGAATCAAGATTGTCAGGGGATGACTGTCGGTCATCCCCCAAGCAGATCCCATCATTATTCAGCACCCGGGGCCGTGATTAGAGTGGGGCCGCTTGTTTCCACAACAATAAGAGCCCCCACATGAACAATCCGAGTGCCGAAAGCCTGGTATTGCCCGCCGCGACCGCAACCGAGCGTCCCACCAACGTCCGCTGGCGAATCTTCCTCATCATGTTGCTGCTGACCGCGATCAACTACATCGACCGCGCCTCGTTGTCGGTGGCGTTGCCATTGATCTCCAGCGAATTCCAGATCCCCCCGGCCCTTGAAGGCCTGATGCTCAGCGCGTTTTTCTGGTCCTACGCCTTGATGCAGATCCCCGGCGGCATGCTGCTGGATCGCTTCCACACCCGCCGGGTAATCGTCGTCGCGACCGTGGCCTGGGGCGCGTTCCAGGCTTTGGCCGCCGGTGCGCACAATTGGGTCACCCTGATGATCACCCGCATGGGCCTGGGCGTTGCCGAGTCGCCGATCATGCCCGCCGGCGCCAAGCTCAACGGCGCCTGGTTGACCCCTAACGAACGCGGACGCGGCGCGGTGCTGGTGGACGGCGGTGCGCCACTGGGCAGTGCCTTCGGCGCGATCATCATTGCCGGGCTGATCGGCTGGTTCGACTCGTGGCGCATCGCCTTCGTGATTGCCGGCGTCGGCACCATGCTCGCCGGGGTGCTGGCGTGGAAATACATCCGCAACCATCCCAGCGAGCATCCAGGGGTGAACGCCGCCGAACTGGCGCACATCACCGCGGGCAACGCCACGGCCAGCCAGCCCGGCGCGGTGACCAGCATCCCCTTCAAGGAACTGCTCAAGGACCGTTCGGTGCTGGCGATGTTCGCCGGTTATTGCTGCATCCTCAGCGTGTTCTACGGCCTGCTGACCTGGATGCCCAGCTACTTGCACCAGACCCACGGCCTGAACATTTCAGGTATGGGTGGCGCGACCTTCCTGATCTTCATGTGCGGCTTCGTCGGCGAACTGGTCGGTGGTTACCTGGGAGATAAATGGAAATCCAGCGGTGCCTCGCCCAACCTGGTGATGCGCAGCATGTTCAGCGGTTCGGCGCTGGTGGCGGCGCTGTGCATGCTCGGGACGGCTTATGCTTCCGAGGCGAGCCAGGCCATCGGCCTGCTGTGCGTGGCGATGTTTTTCATTCGCTGGTGCGGCATGTACTGGTGCATTCCATCGATCCTCGGCGGCACTTCGAAAACCGGCGTGCTGGCCGGCACCATGAACTTCTGCGGCAACATGGCCGGGGTGATCGTGCCAATCCTGATCGGTTTGATCGTGCAATTCACCGGTTCGTATTTTCTGGTGCTGATCTTCTTCGTGGTCATGGCCATGCTGCTGGCGATATTCTCCAGCCTGATCGATTACCGGGAGCGGGGACTGGTTTGATGGGGACATTGCTTTGATAGGGGGCAGTCGCAGATGAGCGTCGATATCGACACCGTGGTGGTCGGCGCCGGGGTGGTCGGGCTGGCGGTGGCCAGGGCGTTGGCCATGAGCGGGCGCGAAGTGATCCTGGTCGAGGCCGGTGAAGGCATCGGCATCGGCATCAGTTCGCGCAATTCCGAAGTGATCCACGCCGGCATCTACTACCCCGAAGGCAGCCTCAAGGCGCGGTTGTGCGTGGAGGGCAGGCAGCGCCTGTACGCCTACTGCGATGAGCGTGGCGTTAGCCATCAGCGCCTCGGAAAGTTGATCGTCGCCACCGATGAAACGCAGCACGCTGCCCTGCAACGATTGCTGGAACAGGGGCGGCGCAATGGCGTCGATGACCTGCAATGGCTGGACGCCGGACAGGCGCGGGCGCTTGAACCGGCGTTGTCCTGCGTCGCCGCGCTGTGGTCGCCGTCCACCGGGATCGTCGATTCCCATGGGCTGATGCTGGCGTTGCAGGGCGATGCCGAGGCCCATGGTGCGTCGCTGGTCTTCCATACGCCGTTGCTGTCGGCCCGTTGTACTGAGCAAGGTTTCGAGTTGCAAATGGGTGGTGCCGAGCCCATGACCTTGAGCTGTCGCGAGTTGATCAATTGCGCGGGGCTGTCCGCGCCCGAGGTGGCGAGCCGCATCGCCGGTCTGCCTGCGCACCATGTGCCGAAGGCGCGATTGTGCAAAGGCAGCTATTACAGTTTCAGCGGCCGGGCACCGTTCCGTCATCTGGTGTACCCGGCGCCGGAAAGCGCCGGGCTGGGCGTACACATGACCCTCGACCTGGGCGGCCAGGCGCGTTTCGGGCCGGACGTGGAATGGGTCGACACGGTCGATTACCGCGTGGATCCAGCCCGAGCCGACGGCTTCTACCAAGCGATCCGCCGTTACTGGCCGGGCCTGCCGGATCACAGCCTGCAACCGGCCTATAGCGGCATCCGCCCGAAAATCAGCGAGCCAAACGAACCCGCCGCCGACTTTCGAATCAGCGGCCCGAGCGAACATGGCCTGCCGGGGTTGGTCAATCTGTTCGGCATCGAGTCCCCGGGCCTGACCAGTTGCCTGGCCCTGGCCGAGCGCGTAATGGAACAACTCGCATAACCCCCCTGTGGGAGCAAGCCTGCTCGCGAAAGCGGTGTATCAGATGCAGCAATGGTGACTGACACTCCCTCTTCGCGAGCAGGCTCGCTCCCACAGGTATAGGTACAGTTTGGAGGGATGACCGATAATCAGCACCCGCGCAACGGCGCGTGGATAGCGCTATCCTTGGAAGATGCGCTTATCGCCATCGGAGATATCTGATGATCAACGTACGCACTGCCCGCCTGCTCGCCGATTACAAACAATGGGCCAACCAGCGCCTCTTCGACAACATGGCGCAATTGCCACCGGGCGAAGTCGAAAAGGAACGCGCCGGAATCTTCAAGAACATGATCGGCACGCTCAACCACATCTATGTGGTGGACTGTCTCTGGCAAGCCCACCTCGAAGGCCGAGGGCACGGCTTCACCACTTCCCACGATCTTGTGTACCCCGAGCTCGCGGCCTTGCGCCAGGCACAACAGAACGTTGACCACTGGTACTGCGACTGGAGCGCGCGGCAAACCGATGCTTCGCTGGACAGGCCCGTGCGGTTCACCTTCATTTCCGGCGAGAGCGGCACCATGAGCGCCGGCGCGATGCTGATGCACGTGGTCAATCACGCCAGCTATCACCGTGGCTGGATCATCCAGATGTACTTCGAAATCCCGGCCATGCCACCCATGACCGACCTGCCGATCTACATGCGCGAAACCGATCCGAATTTCAACTCGCTCAATGCCCCGGCAGTGGAACCGACATGTGCTCCGCAATTCGCGAGCGCAACCAACGTTCTGCCGGATCGTTATCGTTGACGCCGTTCCAGACCATGGACAGTTCGGACAGGTTGATCTCGAACGGCGCGTCATCGGCGCGCAACTGACTGCTGCCCCTGACCAGTGCGCAGGCCGCGTAATCCGGTACGGTGGCGAGCATATCGGTGCCGGCGAGCAAGTCGCGCAGGCCGGCAAACTGCGGCACCGCCAGCACCACCCGGCGCGACCGGCCGATGCGGGCCAGGTCAGTGTCGATCGCCCCGGTCAAATCCCCGGAAAAGGACACCAGCGCGTGGGGGCGTTCGCAATACTCGTCCAGGGTCAGGGGGCCGGGCCGGTTATCGCCACGCAGGATCTTCACGCTCAAATCCCGCAACTTCTTGCGCTTGGCATTGGCCGGCAATTCAGTGGTGTAGCTGATCCCCACGGAAATTTCCCCGGAGGCGAGCATCGGCGACATCAACAGGAAATTCACTCGCCGTACCACGATTACCACGTTCTGCGCTTCTTCGCGCAGTTGCTTGAGCAAGGGCGGAAACAGGCCAAACTCGGCGTCATCGGACAAACCGATGCGAAATACATCGCGACTGGTGGACGGGTCGAAATCCTTGGCCCGGCTGACCGCGCCGGAAATGGTGTCCATCGCCGGCTGCAACTCTTTGAGAATCATCAGCGCCCGCTGGGTCGGCTCCAGCACCCGGCCGTTGCGCACCAGCAGCGGGTCATCGAACAAATCCCGCAACCGCGCCAGCGCCGCACTCACGGCCGGCTGGCCAAGGAACAGCTTCTCCCCGGCCCGGGTCAGGTTCTTTTCGAACATCAGGGTTTCGAAAATCACCAACAGGTTCATGTCCACGCGGCGCAGGTCGTTGCGGTTCATTGAGGGATTCTCGCAGGTTGCAGAATCTCTTCAGTAAAGCATCAAACCTGTGGTAAACGCCGGGTTCCTGCCGCGGACAGCTTTTTGTGGCGAGGGAGCTTGCTCCCGTACGGATGCGCAGCAGTCGCGAAACCTATGCACGCGGTGTGTCTGAAGGACTGCGATGGCAGGTTTTAGGGCCGCTGCGCGACCCAGCGGGAGTAAGCTCCCTCGCCACAGGGGTTGGTGGATCAGGTTGGGCAGCGCATGGCGTCGGAGCCTAGCAGGGCTTCGATTTCTTCTTCGCAGAAAGCGAAATCCCGTAGAACTGAACGCGAGTGCTCTCCGTTTTCCGGCGCTGGTTGATAGGGCGTCTGCGCCGCCTCCAGGCTGTTGATCGGAAACCCCGGCACCCGCACCACGCCATGTTGCGGGTGGTGCAGGTCGATCAGCATACCGTTGCTGGCGATCTGCGGATGGATCAGTACGTCGTTGTAGTCGCTGACCCTGGAGCAGAGGATATCGGCCTCGCGCAGCACCTGCAGCCAATGGGCGACGGGTTGGGTGCGGAAGACGTCGGTCAGCGCCTCGACCATGTCTTGGCGATGCACCACGCGCTGCGCGGAGCTGGCGAAGCGTGGGTCGTCGATCCACTCCGGGTGCCCGAGCACGCCGCACAGCGTTGGCCAGCGATTGCCGTTGTACGCGGCGACCATCAGCCAGCCGTCCGCCGCTTCGAAGGCTTCGTTGGGCGCGGAGTAGGGCGCGGCGCTGCCGATGCGGGTCGGCAGTTTGCCGTCGCAGAGGAAGCTGGCCAGCGACGCCTGTTGCAGCGCCAGGGCCGAGTTCATCAGGCTGACGTCGAGGTGGCCGCCGAGGCCGTCGTTGTTTCGGGCGTGCAGTTTGGCCAACACCGCCATGCAGGCCATGTAGCCGGTGACCACGTCGACCACTGGCGCCTGCACCTTGGACGGTGCCGAGCCCGGTGTGCCGATCAGGCTCATCAGCCCGGAGTCGGCCTGCAAGATGCCGTCGACCCCGGCCCTATCTGCATAGGGTCCTTGCTGGCCGTAGGCGGAGATCGAGCAGTAGATCAGGTCCGGTTTCAGCGCGGCCAAGGCCTCGTAGCCCAGGCCGAGGCGGGCCATGACGCCGGGGCGCATGCTCTCGATGACCACGTCGGCCTGCAACACCAGGCGCTTGATCACCGCCACGCTGTCCGGGTGTTTCAGGTCCAGGCACAGGCCCTGTTTACCGCGGTTGAAACCGTGGAACAGCGCGCTGTCTTCGCCGACCCAGGCAGGTCCCAGGGTGCGGCCCAACTCGCCTTCGGGGGGTTCGACCTTGATCACTTTGGCACCCATGTCGGCCATCAGCATGGTGGCCGTGGGGCCGGCGGCGATCTGGGTGAAGTCGAGGACGGTCAGGCCGTCCAGTGCATTGCGTAACATGTTCGCCTCCTCGGGCTTTTAGCGGCCCGTGTAATGCGGCGTGCGTTTCTCGGCAAATGCCTGGCGGCCTTCGATGCGGTCTTCGGTGTCGCGCAGCACGCCCCAGTAGAGCTCGGTCAGGCGCTGGGCTTCGCGGTCGCTCAGGTGCGCGGTGCTGCGTGCCAGGGTTTGCAGGGCCTGGATCGCCAGCGGTGCTTGCCGGGCAATCAGTTGCGCCAGTTCCAGCGCCCGTTGCACCAGGGTTTCGCGGTCAGCCAGACGCTCGGAGATCAAGCCGATGGACTCGGCACGCGCGGCGTCGATACGCGCCCCGGTCAGGGCCAATTGCAGGGCGTGGGCCGGCGGCACGGCGCGCATCAAGCGATGCAGGCCGCTGACCGCCGGAATCGAGCCGACCACCGCTTCCGGCAAGCCGAAAGTGGCGCTGTCACTGGCGATGCGCAGGTCACATTGCAACGCCAGTTCCAGGCCACCACCGAGGCAGTGGCCGTTGATCGCCGCGATCAGGGGCTTGTGCAGGTCCAGATCGGTGAGGTCCATCAGCCGGATGTAGAGCCCGGCGTCCGCCGCCGATTCGTTGGCCAAAAACAACGCCTCGGCATAGGAGGCCTTGGAGTCGCGGGTGCTCTTCAGGTCGGCGCCGACGCAGAACGCCCGTTCGCCGCTGCCGGTGATCACGGCGGCGCGCAAATCACGACGGTCGCGCACCTCCAGCAAATGGCCGCGCAGGGCGTGCAGCGAATCCAGATCCAGGGCGTTGAGCGCCTGCGGCCGGTCGAGGGTGATCAGGGCGACGGCACCCAAGGTTTCGAAAGTGACGGTCATGGCCTTGTCCTCACACACTGGCCGAGGACAGGCTGCGCCCGCCGCACACGTACAGGGTTTGCCCGGTGACGTAGCTGCTGGCCGGGGCGAGGAAAAACTCCACGGCGTTGGCGATGTCGTCCGGCGTGCCGATGCGTTTAACCGGCACGGTGTCCTTGAGCCTGGCCTGTACCTCGGGGGCGAAACTCTGGAACAGCGGCGTGTCGACAATGCCCGGTGCGATGGCATTGACGGTGATGCCCTTGGCGGCGAATTCAATGGCAAGACTGCGGGTCAGGCTGACCACGCCACCCTTGGCCGCCGAATAGTTGGCCTGGCCGAAACCGCCGAGCCAGGCCCGGGACGACATGTTGACGATGCGCCCGAAGCTGTTCTCCAGCATCAGTGGCAGAGCGGCCTTGCAGCACAGAAATTGCGCCCGCAGGTTGGTGTCCACCACCAGGTCCCAGTCCTGTTCGGTCATGGTCAGGAAGCGTTTGTCGCGGACCACGCCGGCGTTGTTCACCAGAAAATCCAGTCGACCCTGCGCCTCGCGAATCTGGGTGAATGCGGCGTTCACGGCTTCACCCTCGGTCAGGTCGAGGGCGATGCCGGCGACTTTCAGGTCTTCGGATTGCAGCGCCTCGACGCTGTTGTTCAGCGCCAGTTCGTCGCGGTCCAGCAGATAAACGAACACACCTTGTTGTGCCAGACGCTGGGCGATGGCGAGACCGATGCCACGGGCAGCCCCCGTCACTACGGCGATCTGACCGGCAGAAAAGTTGTTCATGGCTTCAAACTCCAAGGATGTGCACGGCGGACGCCGCGTGGTCGACCCCGGCGATGCCGCCGCCGGTGCATTGCGCCAGGCCCAGGCGCGGGGTGCCCGCTTGCCGGTCGCCGGCGCGGCCTTGCAACTGCCAGAACAACTCGACCATCTGCGCAACGCCAGTGGCGCCCAGTGGATGACCCTTGGCCAGCAAGCCGCCGCTCGGGTTGACCGGCACTCGACCACCCAGAGAAGTGGCGCCGGAATGCAGTAGGGCCACGGCTTCGCCCGGTGCCGCCAGACCCAGGGCTTCGTAATACAACAGCTCGGCGATGGTGAAAGCGTCGTGCAACTCGACCACGCCGATATCGCTCGGCGCGACACCGGCCTGCTCGTAAGCCAGGCGTGCGGCGCGGGCGGTGATTTCGGCGTCGAGGATGTCCTCGTCACCGCTTTCGCGCAGGCCGGAGACGATGATCGAACCCAGCACTTTCACGTCTTTGCCGTGCGGCCCGGGTTTGTTGCCGAGGACCAGTGCGGCGGCGCCATCGACCTGGGACGGGCAGCACTGCAAGAGGGTCAGCGGGTCGGCGATCATGCGCGAGGCGAGCACTTCTTCGAGCGTCACTTCGCTGCGCTGCTGGGCGTAGGGGTTGAGCGAGCCGTGACGGCGGTTCTTCACCGCCACGGCGGCGAGGTCGGCGGGTTTGGCGTCGCGCTCGTGGAGGAAACGCGTGCCACGCATGGCGTAGACCGCTGGCAGCACCATGCCGGCGGTGGCGTACAGATCGGTCATGCGGTCGTTGCGCTGCATCGGGATCATGCCGCCACCGAGGGCAGTCAGTTGCTCGATGCCGAACACCAACACCCGCTCGTATTGCCCGGCCAGCAAGGCATGACGGGCCAGATGCACCGCCGTGGCGCCGCTGGCGCAGGCGTTTTCGATGTTGTAGACCGGGATGCCTTTCAGACCCAGATCGCGCAGGATCACCTGGCCGAGGATCATGCCGCCCAGCACGTTGGCGCAGTACACCGCTTGAATGTCCGCCAGTTGCAGGCCGGCATCGGCCACCGCATCGAGAATCGCCCGTTGCGCCAGTTCAGGCGCCATGACGCCAGGGTGACGACCGAAGACGGTCATCGCGCCGCCCATTACATGCATCTGGCTCATGGACGTGCCTCCAGGGATTGGAAAATGTAGCCGTAGGTGTCGTGGGCGATCACCCGGCATGGTTCGCCGATGGCGGCGCGACCGGTCAGGCGACCGAACAGACGCACCGGGCCGGGCAGGTCGACATACGCCAGCACGAACGGTGGCAGGCCGCTTTTCGGGCTCGGGTGCATGACGGTGAAGCTGTAGACCTGGCCTTGGGTGTCGAGCACGGTGTCGTCGAACTCGGCGCTCAGGGGCGACTCGGCAGTGACCGCAGGAAAGTAGATTTCGCCGCTTTGGCGATGGCGCGAAGCGCGCAGGCTCGGCGGCGTGGTGGCGGCCCAGACGGGCGTGGAAGAACTCATGATGACCTCCTGTTGTTATGGGCTCGCAGGCGAGCTGGAGGTCATGGTCGGGCAGGGAAGGGAGGGCCGACAAACGAGATAAAAACGGGGGTGGGTTGAGAAAAAATCAAATGATGGGCAGTTTGATCATCAAAGAACTGCCCACTGAAATGCATCCACTGTGGGAGCGAGCCCGCTCGCGAAAGCGGTGTGTCAGGCACCAGCAATGCCAGCTGACACGCCCTGTTCGCGAGCAGGCTCGCTCCCACACTTGATCTTCAGCGAACACAAACCGTATGCACGACACACAGCCACTGTGGGAGCGAGCAAGCCCGTTCCCACAGGTAGAGCATCTGGCTTTAGCCTTGTAGTGTGACCCCGGCCAATCGCTCCAGTACCTCCACCACATGGGTCATATCCCTTGCCGGGTCGCCCTCGCTCAACGCCTGATCAAAAAACTGCTTCACCACCGATCCGGTAAACGCCGGCGCCCCGGCATTTTCCGCTTCGGCCAGGAACAGCCTTACATCCTTGCGCATCAGATCCAGGCGAAAACCGAAATCGAATTCCCGTCGCATCACCGTCCCGGCCAGGATCTGTTCGCTGGTGAAACTGCGCGCCGTGCTGGCATTGAGCATCTCGACCATCTGCCGCGCATCCAGCCCGGCCTTGACCCCGAACAGCATCGCTTCACTGGTGGCCACCAGCGTGGCGGCGACGATCATGTTGTTGACCAGCTTCAAGGTCTGCCCCAGTCCCGGTTCAGTGCCGATGTGCTCGACCTTTTTCCCAAATGCTGCGAACACCGGCACACAGCGCTCATAGGCGCCGCGATCACCCCCGACCATCACCGACAAGGTGCCGTTCTGCGCACCGGCCACACCGCCAGCCAGCGGTGCATCGAGGGCGTCGATGCCGCGTTCGGCAAGCTCCGCGTGCAGGCGTCGGGCCAGGCTCGGGCCGGTGGTGGAGTGGTCAACGAGGATGTTGATCTGCTGGCCGTGGATCACGCCTTCAGCACCGAGCACCACGCGTTCAACGATGTCCGGGGTCGGCACGCAAACCAGCACGATTTGCGCATGGTCGGCCACTTCGCGAGGCGTGGCGAAGCTGCGAGCACCGCGGGCCAGCAACGGCGCAAGGGCCTGCGGATTGGGATCGAACAGGTTCAGGTCGAAGTCGTTTTCCAGCAGGTGCAAGGCCATTTTCTGGCCCATGGCGCCGAGGCCGATAAAGCCGATGGAAGGGGAGTCGAGCGTGGTCATGGCGGGTCTCTTTTTTGTCATTGGAGACCCATGCTAGTCACGCCGGCAAATCACCGACAAAGCAGTTTTACGCCGCCATGCGTTGAGTAAATCTCAAGCCTGATCACCGGTCATGCGTGCCTGTTCCAGAATCCATTCACGGAAAATCCGCAGATCATCGCTTTCCTCGCGGTGCCTTGGCGTGAGCAGGTAATAGGTGTACGCGCCCATGTCCACCACCGGTTCGAACGGGCGGATCAGGCTGCCGTCCTGCAACTCCTTGCTGACCAGAAACAGCTGCGCCATGGCGATGCCCTGACCGCCGACCGCAGCGGCATAGACCATCGACGAACTCTGATACGACATACCGGCCTGGGCATCCACTTCGCGACTGACCCCGGCGGCCTCCAGCCAGTAGCGCCAGTCTTCCGGGCGGGCGATGGAGTGCAGCATGGTGTAGCCGGCAATGTCGGCGGGTGTCTGCAACCCCGGCCCGTGTTGCAGCAGCGACGGACTGCACACCGGGGCCAACACGTTGTTGCTGAGCACGTAGCAATTGCAGTTGGGCCACTCGCCGGAACCCAGGCGGATGGCGGCGTCGATGTCTTCCTTGTAGAAATCCACGGGTTCGAGCGAGGCGGTCAGCAGCACTTCGATCTTCGGGTTCTGCGCATGGAAACTTGCCAGCCGCGGGATCAGCCACTGCATGGCGAAGGTGGTGTAGGCGCGCACCTTGAGTTGACGGCGGCGGGGTGGCGACATGAGTTTTTTCGTCGCCCCGCGCAAGTCTTCGACAATTTTCGCCACGGCGCGAAAGTACTGCTCGCCAGCGGCGGTCAGGGTGATCTGCCGATGCCCGCGCACGAACAGATCGAGCTTGAGGAACTCTTCCAGTGTGCGGATCTGCCGACTGACCGCGCCCGGCGTGACGTTCAATTCATCGGCGGCGAGGGTGATGCTCAGATGCCGGGCAACGGACTCGAAGGCGCGGATGGCATTCAGCGGTGGCAGTCGATCCATAGCGGGCAAACTCATGTTCCTGTGGGAGGCGCGGCGCGCAGTGTACGTAATCCAGAGCCTAAACCCACTTGATTAAAACTCAAGGCAGCGGGGTGTTTTTCTCGATTGTCGGGCGTGGACCCGGCTTTCAGGATCGACGTTCGCGCGCCTGTCCGGGGCGTGTTCGAACCTGACAACAATAAGAGAAACGCGCCCATGAACAACGTCTTCCCAGTGGTTTCACGTCTTGCTGTTTGCATGGCGGCTAGCACCGTCATCAACCCGGTGTGCGCCGATATTTTCCAGGACAGCAAAGCCAGTCTGGAGCTGCGCAACTTCTACTTCAATCGTGATTTCCGGCAGTCTGGCGTGGCCCAGAGCAAGGCCGAAGAATGGGCTCAGGGCATGATCCTGCGGGTTGAGTCGGGTTACACCGAGGGGCTGATAGGCGTCGGTTTCGACGCCATCGGCCTGGTCGGAATCAAGCTCGATTCAGCACCGGACCGCACCGGCACCGGCCTGCTCAACACCGCTCGCGGACCGGGTGGACGCGCCGAAGACCAGTACGGCGCATTAGGCGCCACCGGCAAATTGCGCATGGCCAAGAGCACCCTGAAAGCCGGTACCCTGCTGCCGAAAATGCCGGTGGTGATGTACAACGATTCGCGCCTGCTGCCGCAAACCTTTCGCGGTGCCTGGCTCAACAGCGCTGATGTCGACAACCTGTCCCTGGACCTCGGCCGCCTCGACCAGACCAAACTGCGCAATTCTTCCGACAACGAGGACATGACGGTCTACAACGGCGTGGCCCGCAACATCCGCCTCGGCCGCCACACCACCAGCGATCGCTTCGACTTTGCCGGCGCGTCATACCGTTGGACGCCGTCGCTGAGCACCGCCTATCACTACGGTGAACTGGACGGCATCTACCGCCAGCACTACCTGACCCTCAACCACAAATGGACGATCAGCGAAGGCCAGACCTTAAGCTCCGACCTGCGTTGGGCCCGCAGCCTCGACGACGGCGGCAGCAACGTCGACAACTCGGCGTTGGGCGCGATGTTCACCTACAGCGCCAGCGGTCACTCGCTGGGGTTGGGTTATCAACGCATGAGTGGCGATACCGGGTTTGCCAACATCAATGGCACCGATGGATACCTGGTGAACCTGGTGCAGATCAATGATTTCGGTAATCAGGATGAGCGCTCGTGGCAGGCGCGCTATGACTACAACTTTGCCGCGCTGGGCATTCCGGGGCTGACCTTCATGACCCGTTATCTGTCGGGGGACGACGTGACCGTGCGCACCCGCACCACGGCGGGCAAGGAGTGGGAACGGGATTCCGAATTGGGCTATGTGATTCAGAGCGGACCGTTGAAGAACCTTGGCGTGAAGTGGAAAAACGCCAGCGCGCGGAGCAATTTTTCCAGTGATATTGATGAGAATCGGTTGATCGTGACCTATTCGTTGGCGCTGTGGTGATCCCGACATTTCACGGCCGATGATCACTCTGTGGCGAGGGAGCTTGCTCCCGCTGGGGCGCGTAGCGGCCCTAAATCCTGCCACAGCGTGGTATCAGCTTGACCGCATTGACTGGTTTCGCGGCTGCTGCGCAGCCGAACGGGAGCAAGCTTCCTCGCCACAGGGGGATGTGCAGATATGCTCCTGATGTGTTCACCGGGACGAAAAAAGGGCGCAGCCGTAGCTGTGCCCTTGAGTGATCGGGTACAGCCTCAAAGCCGAATGATCACCGACTTCAACTGCGTGTAATGCGACAACGCATCCACCCCTTGCTCACGCCCGTAACCACTTTGCTTGAATCCGCCACACGGCGTTTGCACAAAGCCGCCGCTGTATTCGTTGACCACGATGCGCCCGGCTTCCAGTTGCGCGGCGACGCGGTGGACGCGGCCGATGTCGCGGCTCCAGATCCCGGCACCGAGGCCGAATTCGCTGTCGTTGGCGATGCGCAGCGCATCGGCTTCGTCCTTGAACGGGATCACGCAGACGATGGGGCCGAAGATTTCTTCCTTGGCCAGGGTCATGTCGTTGGTCACGCCGGTGTACACGGTAGGTTCGACGTACCAGCCGTTTTCGTACCCCGGCTGAGTGGCGACTTTGCCACCGATGGCCGGCTTAAGGCCTTCGCGCTCGGCGATGGCGAAGTAGCTCTGGATTTTCTCGAATTGTGCGTGGGTGGTGATGGGGCCGGAGGTGGCGTCATCTTGTGGGCCGACCCGCAACTGGCCCACTTCAGCCAGCAGCTTGTCGACGAAACGCTCGTAGATCGATTCTTGCACCAGCAACCGCGTGCCCGCCGCGCACCATTGGCCGCTGTTCCAGGTGAAGGCCAGGGTCGCGCCCTTGGCGGCGGCGTCGAGGTCGGCGTCGTCGAACACGATGTTGGCTGACTTGCCGCCCAGTTCCAGGGTCAGCGGCAGGATGCGATCCGCCGCGATGTGCCCCAGTTCCTGGCCGGCGCGGATGCCGCCGGTGAAGGAGATTTTGCGGATGTGCGGGTTATGCGCCATGGCCGGGCCGATCACGCTGCCCTTGCCGACGATGACGTTGAATACGCCGGGCGGAATGCCGGCTTCGACCGCCAGGCGCGCCAGTTCCACCAGCGAGGCCGAGGTGTGTTCGGAGGGTTTGGCGACCACGGTGTTGCCGGTGGCCAGGGCCGGGGCGATGGCGCGGGCGGCCTGGTGCAGCGGGGCGTTCCACGGCAGGATCACACCGATGACCCCGAATGGATCGCGGCGGGTGTAGACGTGGTAGTTCGGGCCCTGGTTGATCACCTCGCCGTCCATGACATTGACGATGCCGCCGTAGAACTCGAAGTACTGCGCGGTCAGGTCCATCAGGGTCGCCATCTCGCGGCCGGGCTTGCCGGTTTCGGCGCGCTCCAGGGCACCGAGGGTGGCCTCGCTTGCGCGGATCAGGCGGCCGAAATCGTTGAGGATGCGCCCGCGCAACGCCGGACGCATGTCGCGCCAGGTCTGCAAGGCGCTGGCGGCGCTGTCGATGGCAATGGCCACGTCGGCCGGACTGCTGCTGGCCACTTCGTTGAGTTTTTCGCCGGTGCGCGGGTCGATCTTGTCGACGTATTGGCCGTCCAGCGGCGGCGTGATGCGGCCGTCGATGAAGCTGTTGGTTCTGTCAAACATTGCCGGTTCTCCTCGTGAAGCTCTTCTTGTTAATGCGCGGCATGGGGGAGGGTCGTGGGCAGCCCCATGATTGCCTGCCATTACCGCTGCTCACCGACGACCCTTCAACCGAGTTTTAAAGCACCGTGCGTTGAGAAAATCTCAAGGCAATGGCTTGAGGTTTAGTCAACCGAACCGTCCTGAAAACTCGCTTCACGCGCAGCAGGCAACGCCGGATATTGCTCCCGTAGCAACGCTGAGGCCGCGTCCAAAGGTCAACAATAATAGCGCCCACGGGAGTCTTGAATATGAGCAACTACCACACGGTGGACGGTCAATTGCCGCCGTCATCCACTGCCACTGCGACCCCTCACGCCGAGGGTCGCAAACTCAACAGTGCCGAGAGAAAAGCGATTGTCGCCGCTACCCTCGGCACCATCGTCGAATACACCGACTGGGTGATCTACGCGACGTTTTCCTCGATCCTCGCCAAGCAGTTTTTCCCCGCCGGTGACGGCGTTACCGCCTTGCTGTCGGTGCTGGCGGTGTTCGCCGTCGGCTTCATCATGCGCCCCATCGGTGGCGCGGTGCTGGGGCAACTGGCGGACCGTTATGGCCGCAAGAAAGGCCTGACGCTGTCGATCCTGCTGATGTCGGTGGCTTCGCTGGTGATTGGTATCTGCCCCAACTACGAAAGCATCGGCATTGCCGCACCGATCATTCTGGTGATTGCCCGTCTGGTCCAGGGCTTCTCGGCAGGCGGCGAATTTGGCTCGGCGTCGGCGTTCCTGATCGAGTCGGCACCGGCGCATCGCCGGGCGTTTGCCGGGTCCTGGCAATGGTTCGCCATCAATGCCGGCACACTGGTGTCGTTTCTGCTGGGTTTTGCGCTTGCGTCGATGGGCAGCGATACCGCGCTGTACGACTGGGGCTGGCGCGTGGCGTTCGTGATCGCGGCGCTGATGGGCCTGATTACCTTGTGGATTCGTCTGTCGGTGCGCGAGACCGAAATTTTCAAATCGAAGATCGCCAGCCACGGTAAAAAGCGCCCGATCCGTGAGCTGCTGTTCAGCCACCGTCGCGATGCCCTGCGCGTGATCGGCATCGCCATGGCCGGCAACCTGCTCAACTATGTGTGGATGGTCAGCTACCCCAATCAGGTGCACCTGATCACCGGTATGTCGATCCGCGATACGTTGTTGGCCGGGGTGGTTTCCGTCGGCGTGTCGCTGGTGCTGATGCCGTTCGCCGGCAAACTGGCGGACCGGGTCGGCCGCCGTCCGGTGCTGATTGCTTTTGCCATCGCCTCGATCCTGTGGGCCTGGCCGAGCTTCGGACTGTTGCACCCCGGCATCAGCCTGCTGGAAGTGACGCTGATCCAGACCGTGTCGATGGTGATCATGACCGGCTTCGGCGCGGCATCGGCGGTGACCATGGCTGAACAGTTCCCGGCCGAAGTGCGCGTGACCGGCATCGCCTTGCCGTACGCCTTGTCAGTGACGCTGTTCGGCGGCACCGCGCCGTACCTGATGGCGGCGATGGCGGGGTGGGGGTATGGCGGGTTGTTCTGGATTTACCTGGCGGTGATCAGTGCGATCAGTCTGGCGGTGTACCTGCGGATGCCGGAGACGCGGGGGCAACCGCTGCGCTGATTGGGCGCAATAAAACCTGTGGGAGCGAGCCTGCTCGCGAAGGCGGAGTGTCAGACAACAACAATGTCGACTGACAGACCGTTTTCGCGAGCAGGCTCGCTCCCACAGGGATTTGTGCACTAGGCCGGAACCGGCTCCCGTTCGGTCAACACCTTCCTGAACGTCTCCACCAAAGGCCGCAGGTTGATCCGGTGCCACGCTGCCCACAGCGGCGTGGTGAAGGAGATCCACGGCACCTCCCTCAGCACCACGCCCGGTGGTGCGTTGCGGCTCAGGCCTTTCTGAATCATCGCGATCCCCAGTCCCGACGCCACCAAGCCCAATGCAGTAAACGGTTCTGTGGCTTCCATACGGATGTCCGGGGTGAAGCCGGCGCGGATGCAGGCGCTGACGAAGTCGTCGTGGCAGTTGGCATTCTGGCGATGCTGCACACCAATCCACTCCTGATTGGCCAGGTCGGCGGCGACCAGTGTTGCTTTCTGTGCCAAGGGATGATGCTCGGGCAGGGCCAGCAGCATCGGGTCGTCCAGCACCTGGAAACCCAGCAGGTCCGGGTCGTCGTTGGTCGGCGGTTCGCTGACCAATGCGATATCCAGACTACGCTGACGCAGGCCTTCGAGTTGTTCGGCGGAGCTGAGGTTGTACAGCGCGACGTGCACGTTCGGCCGGTCACCGCGCAGTACGCGCAAGGCATTGGGCAGGACGCCGGCGTGCATGGCGTTTTCGATGTAACCGATGCACAAGCCGCCTTCTTCGCCGCGACCCAGGCGTTTGCCCAGGGATTCCAGGCGATTGGCGTGGGTCAGCAGCGCGCGGGTTTCGGCGAGGAAGGTCTGGCCGTCGCGAGTCAGGCGGATACGTTGCTGGCTGCGCTCGAACAGGGTCAGGCCCAGGCGCTCTTCGAGCTGGGCGATCTGCCGGCTCAGGGGCGATTGGGAAATGTGTAGGCGTTCGGCGGCGCGACCGACGTGTTCTTCCTCGGCGACGGCGACGAAGTAGCGCAATTGACGGATGTCGATCATTTCAGACCTCTAGGGACTCAAGTGCTGCGCATTATGTCTTGGACGGTCCGATGATCGCAATCTAGGATCTGCTCAACGGTCACCTGACCACTGAACTGATGAGGATTTGAATCATGAGCTTGAAAGACAAACTGCCCGGCGCACTGGGTTTCGGCACTGCACCGCTGGGCAATATGTTCCGCGCCATTCCTGAAGAAGAAGCGCAAGCCACCGTGCATGCCGCCTGGGAGGCCGGCGTGCGTTACTTCGATACCGCGCCGTTCTACGGTTCGGGCCTGTCGGAAATTCGCCTCGGCCAGGCACTGTCCCGCTACAACCGCGACGACTATGTACTGAGCAGCAAGGTCGGCCGGGTGATTCTCGACGAAGTCGAAGACGCCTCCGCCCGCGATCTGGGCGAAAAGAGCGGGGTGTTCGAACACGGCCGCCCGAACAAGATCGTCAACGACTACAGCGCCGACGCGACCATGCGTTCGATCGAAGACAGCCTCAAGCGTCTGCAAACCGATCGCCTGGACATCGTCTGGGTGCATGACATCGCCCAGGACTTCTACGGCGATCAATGGCTGGAATACTTCAATCAGGCGCGCACCGGTGCCTTCAAAGTCCTGACCCGCTTGCGTGAAGAGGGCGTGATCAAGGGCTGGGGCCTGGGCGTGAACAAGGTCGAGCCCTGCGAACTGACCCTGGACCTGAGCGAAGCGCAGCCGGACGGTTTTCTGCTGGCCGGTCGCTACACGCTGCTCGATCACGACCGTGCCTTGCAGCGCCTGATGGACGCGGCGCTGGCGCAAAAGGTCGAGATCGTGGTCGGCGGCCCGTATAGCTCGGGCATCCTCGCCGGTGGCGCACACTTCGAATACCAGAAGGCCAGCCCGGCGATCATCGCCAAAGTCGAACACATCAAACGCATCGCGGCTGCCCATGGTGTCGATATCAAAGCTGCTGCCTTGCAATTTTCCCTGGCTAACCCGGCGGTGGCGGCAGTGATTCCAGGTGCCAGCCGTCCCGATCGGATTGCCGAAGATGTCGCCGCCTTGTCGGCGGTGATTCCCGCAGCCTTCTGGCAGGCGTTGCGTGACGCGAAGCTGGTGTCCGAACGTGCCCCATTACCCATGATTGGAGCCTGAACATGAAAATCGATCTGAGTGGAAAACTGGCGATTGTCAGCGGCAGCACCGCCGGCATTGGCCTGGGCATCAGCAAGGCGCTGGCCGAATCCGGCGCCACGGTGGTGGTGATCGGCCGTGACACGGCCAAGGTCGAACAGGCGTTGGCAAGCATTCGCCAGAGCGTGCCGGGTGCGCAGTTGCGAGGCTTGACTGCCGACCTGGGCACCGCCGAGGGGGCGGAAAAATTGTTCGCCGCCGAACCCCGCGCTGACGTCCTGGTAAACAACCTCGGGATCTACAACGATGTGGACTTCTTCGAGACCCCGGACAGCGAGTGGACACGCTTCTATGAAGTCAACGTGATCTCCGGTGTGCGCCTGGCCCGGCATTACGTGCCGGATATGGTCAAGCAGGGCTGGGGCCGGGTGATTTTCCTGTCTTCGGAGTCCGGCGTGGCGATCCCGGCCGAGATGATCAACTACGGCGTGACCAAAAGCGCCAACCTGGCGGTGTCCCATGGCCTGGCCAAACGCTTGGCGGGTACCGGGGTGACGGTCAATTCGATTTTGCCGGGCCCGACCCTCACCGACGGTGTGGAGGAGATGCTCAAGGATGCTGTCGCCGCCTCCGGTCGCAGCGTCCGGGAAGAAGCCGACGCTTTTGTGCGCAAGGCTCGGCCCAGTTCGATCATCCAGCGCGTGGCGGAGGTCGAGGAAGTGGCGAACCTGGTGGCCTACATCGCTTCGCCGCTATCCTCGGCCACCACTGGCGCCGCCCTGCGGGTCGACGGCGGTGTCGTCGACAGCCTGGCCATCTGAACCTTTTTGAATCTGGAGAATATTTTTCATGGCAACCACATCAGCATCCATCGACATCCCGGCCTCGGCCGATCAGGTCTGGCAATTGATCGGCGGTTTCAACTCGCTGCCGGACTGGCTGCCGTTCATTCCAAAGAGCGAACTCAGCGAAGGCGGGCGCGTGCGCAGCCTGCAAACGGCGGACGGCGGCGTGGTGATCGAGCGTCTGCAAGCGTTCGACAATGACGGCAAAACCTACAGCTATTCGATCTTGCAGGCACCGTTTCCGGCCACGGATTACCTGGCGACGATTCGTGTGGAAGCCCAGGGGCAGGGCGCCCGGGTGACCTGGTCCGGTCGGTTTGAACCGGTGGGCGTGAGTGACGAGGAAGTGGTGGCGTTGTTTACCGGGATTTATCAGGGTGGGCTTGAGGCTCTCCGGGCCAATTACCCGGCCTGACAAACACCACACCCCCCCTTGTGGGAGCGAGCCTGCTCGCGAAAGCGGTGTGTCAGTCAAAGTTGTTTGGACTTACCTGCCGCCTTCGCGTCCAGGCTCACTCGACCGGATTTTGTGTC
>NZ_JBSVWS010000061.1:0-29279 GCF_054071155.1 Pseudomonas sp. SDO5532_S415
GCGCCCCTCTCTTGGGGCCGCTTCGCAGCCCAGCGGGAGCAAGCTCCCTCGCCACAAATGTCCTTACAACCCGCCCGTCGCCTGAAAGCTCACACCCAACACCGTCAACAACGACAACGGCAACAGCAACGTGTCGAGCAACGCACTGGCCGGCAGATCAACCCCGGGATAACCCGGAGCTTCAGCACCGAATCGATCCTTCGCGCAACAGCCACCCTTCATCGCATACAGATCCAGCCGTGTCCCCGCATACACCACCGGCGCCCCCGGTTTCGCGGCATCCAGCGTACGGGCCGTGGCGCAGCCGGCCAATTGCAACGCCAGCAACATAATCAGCAGCTTATTCATCACTGCTCAGATGGTGCTCGCCCCAACGTGGCAGCATGTCCTGGGGAATACCCAGCAGATTGAGAATCCGCGCCACCACGAAATCGATCAGATCGTCGATGGTTTGCGGCTGATGATAGAAGCCCGGCGATGCCGGCAGAATCGTCACGCCCATGTTCGACAACTTGAGCATGTGCTCCAGGTGAATGCTCGAATACGGCGCCTCGCGCGGCACCAGAATCAGCTGACGGCGCTCCTTCAATGTCACGTCGGCAGCGCGTTCGATCAGGTTGTTGCAGGCACCGGTCGCGATGGCCGACAGCGTCCCGGTGGAACACGGTACCACCACCATCGCCGCCGGCGCACCGGAGCCCGAGGCCACCGGTGACATCCAGTCTTCCTTGCCATACACGCGGATCTGCCCGGCGGCGGCGCCGGTGTATTCGGTGAGGAAGGCCTGCATCATTTGCGGTTTGGCCGGCAGCGTGACATCGGTTTCAGTGGCCATTACCAGTTGCGCGGCCTTGGAAATCAGGAAGTGCACTTCGCGGTCTTCGCGCACCAGGCAGTCGAGCAGGCGCAAGCCGTACTGGGCGCCAGAAGCGCCGGTCATCGCCAGCGTGATGCGATCCGGACCATTGCTCATTTGAGCGCCTCGGCGAGTTTACCGTGCAGGCCGCCGAAACCGCCGTTGCTCATGATCACCACGTGGGTGCCCGGTTGCGCCTGGCTTTTCACGCGCTCGATGATGCCCTCCAGCGAGTCGCTGACAATCGACGGCACGGTGCACAGCGCGGCGGTGGCTGCCAGGTCCCAACCGAGATTGGCCGGTGCGTACCAGATCACCTGATCGGCATCGACCACACTTTCCGGCAAGCCGTCGCGGTGCGCGCCGAGCTTCATGGAGTTGGAGCGCGGCTCGATGATCGCGATCAACGGCGCATCGCCGATACGCTTGCGCAGGCCATCAAGCGTGGTGGCGATGGCGGTCGGGTGATGCGCGAAGTCGTCATAAATGGTGATGCCACGCACCTCCCCGACTTTCTCCATCCGCCGCTTCACGCTTTTGAAAGCACTCAATGCCGCGATGCCCATGGATGGCACCACGCCGACATGCCGCGCGGCTGCCAGGGTGGCCAGTGCGTTGGCAACGTTGTGCTGGCCAGTCATGTCCCACTCGACCACGCCTTGGGAAACCCCTTCGAACATCACTTCAAAGGCCGATCCATCTTCACTGAGCAACTTGACCTGCCACTGACCGCCAGCACCGGTGGTTTGCACCGGGGTCCAGCAACCCATTTCGATGACACGCTGCAACGCCGGTTCGGTGGTCGGATGAATCACCAGGCCTTCGCTCGGGATGGTCCGCACCAGATGGTGGAATTGGCGCTCGATGGCGGGCAGGTCCGGGAAGATATCGGCGTGGTCGAATTCCAGGTTGTTCAGGATCGCCGTGCGCGGGCGGTAGTGAACGAACTTGGAGCGTTTGTCGAAAAAGGCACTGTCGTATTCGTCGGCTTCGATCACGAAAAACGGTGTGCCGCCCAGACGCGCCGACACCGAGAAGTTCTGGGGCACGCCACCAATCAGGAAGCCCGGGCTCATGCCCGCGTGCTCCAGTACCCAGGCAAGCATGCTGCTGGTGGTGGTCTTGCCGTGTGTACCGGCAACCGCCAGCACCCAGCGACCTTGCAGTACGTGGTCGGCCAGCCATTGCGGGCCGGAGACATAAGGCAGGCCTTTGTTCAGCACATACTCCACTGCCGGGTTGCCGCGCGACATGGCGTTGCCGATCACCACCAGGTCGGGGGCCGGATCGAGTTGGGCCGGGTCGTAGCCTTGGGTCAACTCGATGCCCTGAGCCTCAAGCTGAGTGCTCATGGGCGGGTAGACGTTGGCATCGGAGCCCGTCACGTGATGGCCCAGCTCTTTGGCCAGAACCGCCATCGAACCCATGAAAGTGCCGCAGATACCAAGAATATGAATGTGCATAGTCGACCTCGTAAAACATGGCCGCAGGTTAGCGTAGGGAGGGGAAAATCGCACCCTTTAGCTTTTCTGTGGCGAGGGAGCTTGCTCCCGCTGGGTCGCGCAGCGGCCCCAAAACCTGCAATCACGAAGGTTCTGACAAACCGAATCATTTGAAGGCGGCTGCCTTGCAGCCGAACGGGAGCAAGCTCCCTCGCCACAAAACGCGTTTAACGGGCTATCCCGTGCTTGCGCAGCTTTCTATAGAGCGTGTTACGACTGACGCCCAGCTGTTGCGCCGTATGCGTCATATGCCAACGCGTCTGCTCCAGTGCATTCAACAACGCCAGCCGCTCGGCATCCTCCAGCGGATGGTCGGACTCTTCAGCTGACTGCGCGACCATCGGTCGTGCCTGTCGGATCATCGCCGGCAAATCCTCCAAACCGATCCGCCCGCCGTCACACAACGCCGCCAACGTGCGCAGCACATTGCGCAACTGCCGAACGTTGCCCGGCCAGGCAAACCCGAGCAACGCCTCCCTGGCCGGCCCATCGATCTGCACCGCTTCCCCGCCCGCCTCTTCGGCCAGTAAAAAGTCGAGCAACTGCGACTTGTCACTGCGATCGCGTAATGCCGGCAGCGCCACTTCCAGGCCGTTGAGTCGGTAATACAGGTCCTCGCGAAAACTGCCGTCCTGCACCCGCTCCAGCAAGTTACGGTGCGTGGCGCTGATGATCCGCACGTTGATCGCCTGGGGCTCGCCACCGATCGGCACTACCTGACGATCTTCGAGCACCCTCAATAGCCGCGTCTGCAAGGCCAGGGGCATGTCCCCGATTTCATCGAGGAACAAGGTTCCGCCATCGGCCTGCTGCAACTTGCCGCGCATGCCTTCCTTGCGCGCACCGGTAAAACTCCCGCCGCGATAACCGAACAGTTCGCTCTCGATCAGGCTTTCGGGAATGGCCGCGCAGTTGAGGGCGACGAAGGCTTTCGCAGCCCGTTGGCTGGCCTGATGGACGGCTTTGGCAAAGGCCTCTTTGCCCGACCCGGTTTCACCGTTGATCAGCAGCGGCACATCGCGTTCGTACACACGCAGAGCCTTGCGGAAATCCGCTTGCAACGCGGCATCGCCCAGACAGATGCCCGACAGCGGTGCACGCCCTTCAATGACCGGGCTGGGGACCAGCGGCACCGGCACACGGCGCGGCTGGCCGCGCAACACGGCAAACAGGCTGCGCCCGTCGCGGGTACGCAGCGGCCAACTGGCACTGGCATTGACGCTCGCGCGGCCGAGCAGATCATCGAGTGCACAGTCGAAAAACGCTTCCACCGGCTTGCCCAGCAAACCACCGCGCACATGCCCCAAAAGGTTCAGTGCGCTCTGATTGACCGCGCAGATCCGCCCTTCCCCGTCGAACGCCAACAAGCCTTCACTGAACAGCCCGACGGACTCGGCCTGCAGATGAAAACGCAGCAGCCATTGGTTGTCGAAATAACGCAGGAAATAGCAGCTCTCGATCATCTTCGCCGAAAGATTGACCAGGGCCATGGTGTGAAACTGGCTCTGGCGCGATACGTCGTGGCGCGCCGAAGACACATCAAGCACCGCCAGCAGCTCACCATGAGGGTCAAACACCGGGCTCGCCGAGCACGTCAGGCCGGTATGGCGGCCGCGAAAATGTTCGTCCTGATGGATCGTCAGCGCCTGACGCTCCACCAGGCAGGTGCCAATGCCGTTGGTGCCTTCGCAGGCCTCGCTCCAGTCAGCGCCAAGCCAAAGCCCGGCGCGTTCGAAAATCTTCCGTTCGGCAGGGGCCGTCACGCAGTTGAGGATCACGCCACGCGCGTCGGTCAGCAGCACCGCGTGCCCGGAACCGGAGAGCTGTTGATGCAGACTGGTCATTTCGTTGCCGGCAATGTGCAGCACTTGCTGCAGGCGTTCGCGGCTTTCGAGCACGCGCCCATGCTCCAGTACCGTCGGTGCGATGGTCAGGGCCGGGTCCAGGTGATAGTCCTCAAGACAGCGCAGCCACGAGCGGGCGATGGACGGATCACTGCCCGGACCGTGCAGGTGGGTTTTGCCCTGCGTCACGGTCAATACTTGTTGGGCATGGCGACTCAAATGATTGTCGTGCATTTCTTATTGTTCTCCCCGGGGCTCGGCGACCCGTGCATGAGGTGATGCCGAGCATCCTCCAGCCTAGCCTGCAATGCAATGCTGGCAAGACCGGGCAGTCACACGCTGTGCCATGAACGGTACAAAGTGTCACGGGGCCTGTACCGAAAGCGTCACAGTCGCGGCCCACCGGTCCGACAAAAATCGTTCAAGGCCTTGATTTACTTGAGCTGCAGGGCAGTGGCCCGACCTTTGCTCTACGCTTATACAAGCGCACATGCGCGCCTCCGAGGGGTCGGTGCGAAAACTCGCCGAGCGGCGATCAGGCAAGGCAAAAACAGGCGAGGAAGCGGAGTGTAGGGAACCTACATGAGCACTCCGAACCTGTTTTTAACGCAGCATGATCGTCGCGCAGGCAGTTTTCGGCCGAGCCATATAAGTACAAAAGACAAGGAGAAATAATCATGCGTTACGCTCACCCCGGTACTGAAGGCGCTATCGTTTCGTTCAAGAGCAAATACGGTAACTACATCGGCGGCGAGTTCGTCGCGCCTGTCAAAGGTCAGTACTTCACCAATACCTCGCCAGTGAATGGCCAACCGATTGCCGAATTCCCCCGTTCCACGGCCGAAGACATCGACAAGGCCCTGGACGCTGCCCACGCGGCGGCCGATGCCTGGGGCGCCACGTCCGCCCAGGCTCGCTCGCTGGTGCTGCTGAAAATCGCCGACCGCATCGAAGAAAACCTCGAACTGCTGGCAATTACCGAATCCTGGGACAACGGCAAAGCCGTGCGGGAAACCCTCAACGCCGATATCCCGCTGGCCGCCGACCACTTCCGCTACTTCGCCGGTTGCATCCGCGCCCAGGAAGGCAGCGCTGCCGAAATCGACGGCAACACCGTGGCCTATCACATCCATGAACCGCTGGGCGTGGTCGGGCAGATCATCCCGTGGAACTTCCCGATCCTGATGGCCGCCTGGAAACTTGCCCCGGCCCTGGCTGCCGGTAACTGCGTGGTGCTCAAGCCTGCCGAGCAAACCCCGCTGGGCATTACCGTCCTGGTCGAACTGATCGGCGACCTGCTGCCACCTGGCGTGCTGAACATCGTGCAAGGCTTCGGTAAAGAAGCCGGCGAAGCCCTGGCCACCAGCAAGCGCATCGCCAAAATCGCCTTTACCGGCTCGACCCCGGTTGGCTCGCACATCATGAAATGCGCGGCCGAAAACATCATTCCGTCCACCGTGGAGCTGGGTGGCAAATCGCCGAACATTTTCTTTGAAGACATCATGCAAGCCGAACCGTCCTTCATCGAAAAAGCCGCGGAAGGCCTGGTGCTGGCATTCTTCAACCAGGGCGAAGTCTGCACCTGCCCTTCCCGCGCACTGGTGCAGGAATCGATCTACGACGACTTCATGAAAGAGGTGATGAAAAAAGTCCTGTCGATCAAGCGCGGCGACCCGCTGGACACTGACACCATGGTCGGCGCCCAGGCATCCGAGCAGCAATTCGACAAAATCCTTTCGTACCTGGAAATCGCCAAGGGCGAAGGCGCCGAGCTGCTGACCGGCGGCAAGGTGGAAAAACTCGAAGGCAATCTGGCAAGCGGGTATTACATCCAGCCGACCCTGCTCAAGGGCACCAACAAAATGCGCGTATTCCAGGAAGAGATCTTTGGCCCAGTGGTGAGCATCACCACCTTCAAGGACGAAGCCGAAGCCCTGGCCATCGCCAACGACACCGAGTTCGGCCTGGGTGCCGGCCTCTGGACCCGCGACATCAACCGCGCCTACCGCATGGGCCGCGCCATCAAGGCCGGTCGTGTGTGGACCAACTGCTACCACCTGTACCCGGCGCATGCCGCGTTCGGCGGTTACAAAAAGTCCGGTGTCGGCCGTGAAACCCACAAAATGATGCTCGATCACTATCAGCAGACCAAAAACCTGCTGGTGAGCTACGACATCAATCCGCTGGGCTTCTTCTAAAAACCGGGGGCGATGCGGATATTTCTGCATCGCCCCTCACATCGCTTTCGCGAGCAGGCTCGCTCCCACATTCACACCGCGCCCCCTGCTCGCGAAGGTATCCTCAATGACACACCCAACATCGCCTGGCCGCTCTGGCACGGGCTTTGCGTACCCGCATCAAACGCAAACGCAGTTCCCGAAAGTCCAAAAGATCGAACAATAAAAAAGACAGCGAGGACTTATGACAACTACCACACAGCTCAAACCCACCCTCGGCACCCTGCATTTATGGGGCATTGCCGTCGGCCTGGTGATTTCCGGCGAATACTTTGGCTGGAGTTACGGCTGGGGCACCGCAGGGACCCTGGGTTTCCTCGTCACCGCCTTGATGGTGGCGACGATGTACACCTGTTTCATCTTCAGTTTCACCGAATTGACCACTGCCATTCCCCACGCTGGCGGGCCCTTTGCCTACAGTCGGCGGGCCTTTGGCGAGAAAGGTGGATTGATCGCCGGCATCGCCACGCTGATCGAATTTGTCTTTGCGCCACCGGCAATCGCCATGGCCATCGGCGCCTACCTCAACGTGCAATACCCGGAACTGGACCCGAAAATCGCTGCGGTAGGCGCCTATTTCGTGTTCATGACCCTCAATATTCTGGGGGTCAGCATCGCTGCCACCTTCGAACTGGTGGTCACCGTGCTGGCGGTCGCCGAACTGCTGGTGTTCATGGGTGTGGTGGCGCCGGGCTTCAGCTTCAGTAATTTCGTACTCAACGGTTGGTCAGGTTCCAACGAATTCACGATGGGCTCTATTCCCGGTATTTTCGCCGCCATTCCCTTCGCGATCTGGTTCTTTCTCGCCATTGAAGGCGCGGCCATGGCGGCGGAAGAAGCCAAGGATCCGAAACGTACGATTCCCAAGGCCTATGTCAGCGGCATTCTGACCCTGGTGTTTCTGGCCATTGGCGTGATGGTGATGGCCGGCGGCGTGGGCGACTGGCGTCAGCTCTCCAACATCAACGACCCGCTGCCCCAGGCCATGAAATCGGTCGTGGGTGACAATTCGACCTGGATGCACATGCTGGTCTGGATCGGCCTGTTCGGCCTGGTGGCCAGTTTCCACGGGATCATCCTGGGCTATTCACGACAGTTCTTCGCCCTGGCCCGCGCCGGTTACCTGCCGCGCGGCCTGGCAAAACTTTCGCGTTTCCAGACCCCGCACCGGGCCATTCTGGCGGGTGGCGTAATTGGCATCGCGGCGATCTACAGCGATGGCCTGATCAACCTGCAAGGCATGAGCCTGACCGCAGCGATGATCACCATGTCGGTGTTCGGCGCCATCGTGATGTACATCATCAGTATGCTGAGCCTGTTCAAGCTGCGTAAGACCGAGCCGAACCTGGAACGCACCTTCCGCGCCCCGGGCTATCCGATCGTGCCGGGGATCGCGCTGTTTCTGGCCCTGGTGTGCCTGGTGGCGATGGCCTGGTTCAACACCTTGATCGGCCTGATCTTCCTCGGTTTCATGGTCGCCGGTTACCTGTATTTCCAATTAACCGCCCGGCAACGCTCCGAGGCGCCAGCGGACGCTATGCTCGAAGGTGCATGAGTTGCACCGGCGCCGGGCCGAAAGCCTGGCGCCTGCTTTATTGAAGTGCACGCAGCCCCCATGTGGGAGCGAGCCTGCTCGCGAAAACGGACTGACATTCAACACCTGTATTGAATGAAATACTGAATTCGCGAGCAGGCTCGCTCCCACATGGGTTCAGCGACGTATTTAAATCATTGATTGATTCAGGAGGACAGCGTGGCCGTATTTGCCCATTCCGTCGGCGCCCAGACCTATCGCTTCGACAGCCTCAAGGAAGTGATGGCCAAGGCCAGCCCGGCGCGTTCCGGGGATTTTCTGGCCGGTGTCGCCGCCCTTAACGATGGCGAGCGCGTCGCTGCACAAATGGCCTTGGCTGACATTCCCCTGAGCTATTTCCTGCAGGAAGCACTGATTCCCTATGAAGCCGATGAAGTCACTCGCCTGATCATCGACACCCACGACAAGCAGGCCTTCGCGGTCGTCAGTCACCTCACGGTCGGCGGGTTTCGCGACTGGCTGTTGAGCGATGCCGCCGACGAGCAGGTCCTGCGCGCGCTCGCCCCCGGTCTGACCCCGGAAATGGTGGCCGCCGTGTCGAAAATCATGCGCGTGCAGGATCTGGTCCTGGTGGCGCAGAAAGTTCGTGTGATCACGCAGTTTCGCGGCACCCTCGGCCTGCGCGGCCGCCTGTCCACCCGCCTGCAACCCAACCACCCCACCGACGAACCGGCCGGTATCGCCGCAAGCATTCTCGACGGCCTGCTGCACGGTAACGGCGATGCCATGATCGGTATCAATCCGGCCACCGACAGCATCGCGTCGATCTGCGCCATGCTGGAAATGCTCGACGCGATCATCCAGCGCTACGAGATTCCGACCCAGGCTTGCGTGCTGACCCATGTCACCACCTCGATTGAAGCGGTCAATCGCGGTGTGCCACTGGACCTGGTGTTCCAGTCGATCGCCGGCACCGAGGCGGCCAACGCCAGCTTCGGTATCAATCTGAACGTACTCAAAGAGGGATACGACGCCGGATTGAGCCTCAATCGCGGCACACTCGGACAGAACCTGATGTACTTCGAAACCGGCCAGGGAAGCGCTCTATCGGCCAATGCCCACCATGGCGTCGACCAACAGACCTGCGAAACCCGGGCCTACGCCGTCGCGCGACATTTCAACCCATTCCTGGTGAACACCGTCGTAGGCTTCATCGGACCGGAATACCTCTACAACGGCAAACAGATCATTCGCGCCGGCCTCGAAGACCACTTTTGCGGCAAGCTGCTGGGCGTGCCGATGGGCTGCGACATCTGTTACACCAACCATGCCGAGGCCGACCAGGACGACATGGACACCTTGCTGACCCTGCTGAGCGTGGCCGGGATCAACTTCATCATGGGCATTCCCGGCTCCGACGACATCATGCTCAACTACCAGACCACTTCGTTCCACGATGCGCTCTATGCCCGGCAGACGCTGGGGCTCAAGCCGGCACCGGAATTCGAACAGTGGCTGGCAAAAATGGGCATCTTTACCCAGGCGGACGGCAAGGTTCTCTTCGGCAACAGCCTGCCACCGGCCTTTCGCCAGGCCCTGGCGCAATTGGGATGAGTGTTGATATGGAAAAACTACCCTTCGATCCGCACAACCCATGGCTGGAACTGAGGCGCCTGACCCCGGCGCGGATTGCCTTGGGCCGTACCGGCACCAGCATGCCCACCCGTGCACAGCTGGACTTCCAATACGCTCACGCCCAGGCGCGCGATGCGGTGCATTTGCCATTCGATCATGGGACTTTGCGCTCGCAATTGGCTGAACGCGGGCATGACAGTGTTTTATTGCATAGCGCGGCGATAGACCGGAACAGTTACTTGCAACGCCCTGATCTGGGGCGAAAGTTGAGCACCGAGTCGGCACATGCGTTACGCGATTATGCCTCGGCCCATCCAGGGGGTGTCGATCTGGTCATTGTGGTCGCCGATGGTTTGTCAGCATTGGCTGTCCACCGCCATACGCTGCCATTGCTGGCGCGACTGGAAGAACAGATCCGCAATGAAAACTGGTCGGTGGCGCCAGTGGTCCTGGTGGAACAGGGTCGTGTAGCGGTGGCGGACGAAATCGGCGAGCTGCTGGGCGCCAAAATGACGGTGATCCTGATCGGCGAACGCCCTGGCCTCAGCTCGCCAGACAGCCTGGGGTTATATTTCACCTACAATCCAAAGGTAGGCCTGACGGATGCCTACCGCAACTGCATCTCCAACGTGCGCCTTGAAGGCTTGAGTTACGGTATGGCGGCACACCGATTGCTTTATCTGATGCGCGAAGCCTGCAAACGACAGCTCTCAGGGGTCAATCTGAAGGACGAAGCGCAGATTCAGACGCTGGAGTCGGACGCGGGAGCGGACATGAAAGGAAATTTCCTGCTGGGTCCGCCGGATGCCTGAACCGCTTCCGCATTGCACTATCGTTCCGATTTCAGGCAGGATCGACGCACGGCCGCCAGGGTTTCCCGTCGCCGTCAAAGCAAGCAAGACAGCCACTTGAAGACGAGACCTACCATGCGGATTATTCAAGCGACCCTCGAACACCTGGATTTGCTGACCCCGTTGTTCGTCAAATATCGCGAGTTTTATGGTTCCCTGCCGTATCCGGACTCGTCCCGGGCGTTTCTCGAGAAACGCCTGCGTCGCAAGGAGTCGGTGATTTACCTGGCGCTGTCCGATGAGGACGACAACAAGCTGATGGGTTTTTGCCAGCTCTATCCAAGCTTTTCTTCGCTGTCGCTAAAACGCGTGTGGATCCTCAACGACATTTACGTCGCCGAAGATGCCCGTCGCCAATTGGTGGCCGACCACTTGATTCGCACCGCGAAGAAAATGGCCAAGGACACCAATGCCGTGCGCATGCGTGTCTCCACCAGCAGCAACAACGAAGTCGCGCAGAAAACCTACGAATCCATTGGATTCAAGGAAGACACCGAGTTCAAGAACTACATATTGCCTATCAGCGACGAGCTGTAGGGCGACAATTAATAACACTGTAGGAGCAAGCCTGTTCGCGATGAATGTGGACGATAACGCGTCAAATCAGATGCCCAGTCGCACCATTGGTTATTTTCGCGAACAATCGAGCCTCGACCGGCTGCTCCTACAGTCGCCCCCCTCGAAATCCCCCGCTACAATCTCGACGCGCTTTTCACCTGCCAAATCGTATAATGCCGTCCTTTCCTCCTTGTAAGAAAAATTACTCCCGTCTGTAGCCTTGCGCGCAGTCATCCGCACAGGCCTGCCGAGTCGGGCCGTCATCACAGGTGCCCTCCATGGATTTCAACCCGCTCGATCTAGTCCTGCATCTCGATGTTTACCTCGATTTGCTGGTCACCAACTACGGGCCATGGATCTACGCCATTCTGTTTATGGTGATTTTTTGTGAAACCGGCCTGGTGGTCATGCCCTTCCTGCCGGGTGACTCGCTGTTGTTCATCGCTGGCGCCGTAGCGGCCGGCGGCGGCATGGACCCTGTACTGCTCGGCGGTTTACTGATGCTCGCGGCGATTCTCGGCGACAGCACCAACTACATCATTGGACGAACGGCCGGCGAGCGATTGTTCAGTAATCCGAACTCGAAGATCTTCCGTCGCGACTACTTGCAACAAACCCACGATTTCTATGACAAGCACGGTGGTAAAACCGTGACCCTGGCGCGTTTCCTGCCGATCATCCGCACCTTTGCACCATTCGTCGCGGGTGTCGCCAAAATGCCTTACCCACGGTTTTTCGCCTTCAGCGTGTTGGGCACGATTCTTTGGGTCGGTGGCCTGGTTACCCTCGGTTTCTTCTTCGGTAACGTACCGTTTATCAAATCCAACCTGTCGTTGCTGGTGGTCGGGATCATCCTGCTATCGCTGGTGCCGATGATCATCGGCGTGATCCGCAGCCGCTTCGGCAATGCTGCGTCAAAAGCACATCCGCGCTGATTCACGATGTGGTCCCTGAGCGCCTGGCGTCGCCGGCGCATCCTGGCCCGGCACCCGATTGCCGACGATATGTGGCAACGGGTGCGCCATCACCTGAGTTTTCTTGACGGCATCAGCGCCGCCGAAGACCAGTGGTTGCGCGAAGCCTGCGTGCTATTCCTGCAAGACAAACATCTGACCGCGCTGCCCGGTGTCGAACTGCATCAGGAGCAACGCCTGCTGCTTGCCGCCCAGGCCCAACTGCCGCTGCTGCACCTGGGCGATCTGAACTGGTATCAGGGTTTTCACGAAATCATTCTCTACCCCGACGACTTTCTCAGCCCCCAGCGTCATCGTGACGCCAGCGGTGTCGAGCACGAATGGGACGGCGAACACAGCGGCGAAGCCTGGCAGCAAGGGCCGGTCATCCTCGCGTGGCCCGGCGTCCTGGCCAGCGGCGGCTGGGAAGGTTACAACCTGGTGATCCACGAGCTGGCACACAAACTCGACATGCTCAACGGCAACGCCAACGGCTTGCCACCGCTGCACGCCGACATGCGCGTCAGCGAGTGGGCCAAGGTCATGCAAGAGGCCTACGACGACCTCGACCGGCAACTGGAGCGCAATCCGGACGCCGAAACCGCCATCGATCCGTATGCCGCCGAAAATCCCGCCGAGTTCTTTGCCGTCACCAGCGAATATTTTTTCAGCGCCCCGGATTTGCTGCACGAGGCTTATCCACAGGTGTATGCGCAGCTGAAGCTTTTCTACCGGCAAGATCCGTTGGGCCGACTGAGGCAACTTCAGGCCACGAACCCTGTCTATCAGGCACACGACTAAGGTCTACACCCTCTCTGGTACGTGGCGTCGACCCAGGAATATGCCTATAATCGCCGCCACTTTTTGGTCAATCCGGCCAAGTGTTTTTGGTCAACTAACGGGGGCAACGCCCAATGAGCTACAGCAAGATTCCGGCTGGCAAAGACCTGCCGAACGACATCTACGTCGCGATCGAGATCCCGGCCAACCACGCGCCGATCAAATACGAAATCGACAAAGACAGCGATTGCCTGTTCGTTGACCGTTTCATGGCCACCCCAATGTTCTACCCGGCCAACTACGGTTACATCCCGAACACCCTGGCTGACGACGGTGATCCCCTGGACGTGCTGGTCGTGACCCCTTACCCGGTTGCTCCAGGTTCCGTGATCCGCGCTCGTCCGGTCGGCATCCTGAACATGACCGACGACGGCGGCGGCGATGCCAAAGTCATCGCTGTTCCACACGACAAGCTGTCCCAGCTGTACGTGGACGTGAAGGAATACACCGATCTGCCAGCCCTGCTGATTCAGCAGATCGAGCACTTCTTCGCGAACTACAAAGATCTCGAAAAAGGCAAATGGGTGAAGATCGAAGGCTGGGACGGCGCAGACGCCGCCCGCGCCGCGATCACCAAGTCGGTTGCTGCCTACAAAGGCTAAGAGCGGCTTCCCGCTTCACGCCTCAAGAAAAACCCCGGTGATCCGGGGTTTTTTGTGGGCGCTTGAAAAGCACCGCTTAAACGGTTCGTTTAAAACGACTTCCCTTGGTGTTTTTTTGTTTAATTTTCCTCAAGAACGTCTTACATCCGGTCGTAAATTTCCCTCGAAATTTGAACAGCTCGTTTATTCAAAGCCTTATGCCGCGCCAGTAGACTCGTGTTTATGAAAAAGAACACTAGCGGCCCTCGCTTCAAAGCACTCCTTGGATTAGCCAACATCACGACAACCGGGTTTGCCGAATTCCTGAACACGGCCCCGCAAAATGTCCATAACTGGTACACCCGCGGTGTGCCCGCCCACTGCATGGAAGAAGTCGCCAGAAAGCTGTCCGTCAACAGCGAATGGCTGAAAACAGGCGATGGCCCGAAAGACGCCGCGCACCTGCGCCTGCACGACGACTCCGGCAATACCTTCGACGCACAGGCCATTCGCGGCGTCTACACGGTTATCGAGCCCACCGACGTCGAACTCCCCCTCTACAAGGAAACCCCCACAGCCCCTGGCTCCAGCAAAACCCACGTCGTCGAAGACCCTGGCCAATCCATCCGATTGCCCCGCAGCCACCTCGACTCCCTGGAAATCAACCACGTCGATGCGATCTGCATCCACATGATTGGCAACAGCATGGCCGAACGCATAGAAGACGGCTCGACCCTGGCCATCGACCGCGGCCTGACCCAGATTGTGGATGGCGAGATCTATGCCATCGAACACGACGGCATGCTGCGAATCCGATACTTGCACCGAATGCCGGGGAACGCGCTGCGATTGCGCAGCCATAACCGCGCCGAGCACCCAGATGAAATCTTCAGGCCGGCGCAAATCGAAGAGCAGAACATCAGGGTATTGGGCTGGGTGTTCTGGTGGTCGACACTGAACAAACGCAGGCCACCGGTGCCGTTTCTGTGATGCTGAGCAGCAAGCCACGCGCTGTAGGAGCGAGGCTTGCCCGCGAATGCGATGGAACATTCACCGGACAATGCCAATCCTATTGTCAGACCTGAGCAATCCCAACGCTCTAATCCGCATACCAAGCTGGGAATTCCTCAAAAAAATCAGTATGCTGCGCCCCACATTTGCGCATCGACCCTTTCTTGAGGCCCAGATCGCACCGACAAGGCAGATGACTTTCTCGCCAAGTCCCACAGCCGGACGCAAGATCCGGGTGTACGTTTTGAAGGCTGGCGCGGTTTACCAAAAATGAACCAAGCCAGTCCCCGAGAAGCCGGCCACAAGCCGGCTTTTTAATGTCCGAAATAAAGTAGACCCATCGTCTGAAATCACTGCTTGAGGGTTGTCGGAGCGGTAAGCAATTGCTAACGTAACGACAAACGTCATTACAGGTATTTCATCATGGCATCTATCAATATCCGCATCGACGATGAGCTGAAACAGCGCTCCTTTGCTGAACTGGAAAAACTCGGTGTTACCCCCTCCGAGCTTTTGCGCCAAACCCTTCAGTACGTCGCGGAGCGAGGAAAACTGCCTTTCAAAGCTGCATTGCTTAGCGAAGAAGATGAAGCGCTTATTGCAGTCGTCACAGAACGCCTTGCCGCCCCCCAGCGAGTGAAAGTAAGCCTGGATGACCTATAGCCTTGAATTTGATCGTCGCGCGCTAAAAGAGTGGAACAAACTGGGCGATTCCCTGCGCCAACAGTTCAAAAAGAAACTCGCTGAGGTGTTGGAGAACCCACGCATCGAGGCCAACCGACTTCGTAATTTACCTGATTGCTACAAGTTAAAGCTGCGCAGTGCCGGCTATCGATTGATCTATCAAGTGCTTGATCAAGAGGTTGTGGTATTTGTGATTGCAATTGGAAAACGCGAACGAGAGACTGCATACCAAGATGCACAGGATCGAATCGGTCAGCAGGGTGCTGACTGATTGCATTCCATCACCCCCCTCACGGATAACTAAACCCCTTAACCAACGTCAACTCCCCCACCGCCCGCATCGGCACCAGGAACGTTTCCATCTTTTCGCTCGGCGTCCCTTCTTCAGTAATCACCGTCACCTGAGCGGTCGTCAGCGGTTGCACCGCATCCTCCCGCCCTTCTTCATCACTGCGATAGCCTCCACCGAAGTAGTTCACATACACCAGATACTGCCCCTTGATCGGCGCCGGCATGGCGAAGATTTCCGGGCCGTAGCCGGTGGTGACGTCGACATCGAGTGCCGCGCCGTTGGCTACGACGCGGTCGCCGTACCAGATGTGAGCGCCGTCGGGGGTGATGAGGTGCAGGTCGAGGTCGGTGCCGTCGCTGTCCCAGGCCAGCAACACGCGCAATTTGGCAGGTGTCGCCCCGCCACTGACGTTGAGGAACTGCGTGCGCTGGCGATGTTGGCCGTCGGGGCTGCGGACTTCGACGCTGTTGCTGCCGTTGGGGAACGAGAACGGGCGATCGAAGCGGCCGGCGGGATCGATTTTCAGTGGCATGCTGACGCCGTTGACGATCAGCCGGCCGGGTTCGTTGTTCTTGGGTGTGGCATTGATCTGGCCACTGATGCGTGCGGTGTTGGCTTGCCCAGCCGGCGTATTGACTAAAGAGGCCGGATAGTTGACGGCCTGGCGGAAGCTTTCGCCTTCACCTTCAGGGGCGCCGGTTCGCCAGCCACCTGCAGGGGTATCGAGTTTGACGCCTTGCGCCACTGCCAGCGGCAAAACCGACAATGAACAGAGCAACAGCAAGAGCTGTGGAAAGCGGAGTGTCATGGTCTATTCCAGCAAAAGGTGGCGGGCGAGCCCTTCGATGTAGGTTTCATCCTGGCCATTGGGGTGTGCTTCGAAGGCCAGGTGCAGGTATTCGTGGGTCAGATCGAGGCGGTCCTGCAGCGAGAGCACACCGCGCACGTAAATACGCTGGCGTTCGCGGTCGACGTAAGGCCGGCCGAAGGTCAGGCGGCAGACGGCAAAGGTGCTGACTTCGTTGTAGCCGGTTTCGCTTTCCAGTTTCGGGCGCCAGCCGCGCCGCTGCTTCTGCAGCCAGTCCTGTGCGGCGGGCAACGCTTCGCAGGAGGCGACCGGATTGTCCCAACGGCTGAGGCTGGCGCGCGGGTAGGCGTGCAGAAGGATGGCGTCGTAACGCTGGCCGGCGTTGGCCTGTTCGACGGCTTGCTGCCAGGACAACTTGTCCGGGGCGGGTTGGTCGGAGTGGTAGGTAACGGTACTCCCGGCCAATACCAGATCGCTGGTCCATGCGGCGATTTTGCGCGACTCGACGGAGGCCGGACGCGGGGCGACCCGCTGGCGCTGGCTGCTGTCGTCGATGCTCAGGCAATCGCCATGGCGCGCAGCGTTTTGCAGCAGGTAGGTGCGGATGGCCACGGCCAGGGCTTTGGCGGCTTCGACGGGTTCGGGTGTGGCTTCGCGCTGAAGCACGCGGGCGACGTACTCTTCGCGGTCCAGGCGGGCGACAAGCTTGTCCTTGAGTAAAAACAGCTCGCCGTCGCTGTGGATAGCGAGTTGATTGCCATTGGTGAATTCGACGCGGTAATCCCCTAGCAGCTGCCCCGAGCGCACTTCACTGTTGCCCGACAGTACCCGTTCAAGTGGATAGCGGGAGAACAGGCCGACTTCAACGCAACGCCCCGCATCGGAGGGCCACCCAACAGGCACGACTGCCGACAACGCCTCCGCGTAATCACGCAATACACGCTGACTGGTTCCGCGCCCACCGGCCCAGATCGGCGCGCCGTCCGTTGTCCAGCCAGCGAATCCACCCTGGCGCGAGGCAGCATCCTGATCCCCCAGCCAGCTCCAGGTCTTCACCCGCAAGCGGCTGCCGAGTTCGCCCACGACGTTGCCGTCGGCGGCATTCAAGACCACATCGAGCAGCACTCGTCGCGCCTGTTCCTGCGCCGGCATCACCGCCAACACGCGCAGCAATTCCGCAACCGACACCCGGGTGGCCGGCTGTAATAACGACAAGTTCAGCAGCCACTCTGGTGCCTGTTGCGCTTGCCAATACGCTCGCCAGTCCGGGCCAGAAATACCCAATCGCCCCGGCTCGAAATACAAGCCACAGGATTTCACCAGCGCCTGATCACGCTCGATCGTGCCGCCCGCAGTGCAGCAATACACTTCCTCTTTGGATTGCCCGCGACATTCATACGCCGGTTCATGTGCGCCGGTGTCCACCAGCCAGCCGTACACAAACAGCTTCCAAACACTGCCCAATGGCGTCTGCAACGTATCGGGTAACGGCTCGCGCGACAGCAGCTGAGTCCTGTTCAACGACAACAATTCGCCCTTGAACGCCAGACGCAAAGGTTCGTCCTGCGCCAGGGTCAGCGCAGGAATCAAACACACCCAACAGACCAGAAGCCGGAGCATGTCAGTGGACCGTGACCTGACCGAGCGCCGGTTTCTGTTCCTGGGCCTGATGCTGCGGTGCATACACCTGGGTGAAACGCACGGGCGGCAGGTTGAACTGCCCCTTTTGCGAAAATCGCACCAAATGCCGCAGACGCAGTTCCCCACTCAACGCATCCACCGGCACCGCATAGGCCAGCTGCCCCGGTTCGAAACGGGCTTTTTCCAGCGCCGTCGGTTCGGTGCCGGCCTTGCCCATGAGTTTGATGCCCCATGTCGTACGCTCGACATCCGCACCCGGTGGCAGCGGCACTTCGAGCAAGCCATAGCGCAACGGTTTCGCGGCCTTGCTGGTGAGGATCACTTCGTCCAGGTACAGGCTGTCGCTGGACAACGGCGCGGTGCCAACCGGTTCGAGCTTGAAGGTGAAGGCCTCGTCCCCCGGCACCAGTCGCGACAGGCGTCGGGTGATGCTCACGGCCATTGGATCAACTTGCGGTTGCCGGGTCCGGAAACTCAAGGCAGCGCGCAGCGGACGTTCTTGCGCACCGGTCAGTGACAACAGGGTGGGTATCTGAGCGCCCTGCCACTGCCAGTACACCTCGCCGGTCACACCTCGCGCCTGCTTCCAGCTTTCACCCGGAGTGAGTGCCACGGCGGGTGCAGTCTGTTCGATGCTACGTTGCAGCCAGGTCAGGGCCAGTGCCCGTTCCAGAGTTGATTGTTGCGGCAACAAACGTTGCAGCAACGCTGTCGCGCGGACCTGATCGAAGGCTTGCAGCGACAGGTTCAAGGCTTCGGCAAACGGCAGGGAGCTGACGGCCAATCGCTGTTGTGCGTCGCCCAGTTGTCGGTTGAAAGCGTCCGGCAGAGCGACCTTCGATTGCTTGGCCAGCGAGGCCGTCATTACCCGGGCAGCCGCCAGACCAAGCGCCGAATCCGGATCGCTCATGACGAGGCTGTCGTCTCCCGCATCCATCATGTTCGCGGCGTTGCCCTCGCCGGCTTGCGCCAGCTCCTCCATCAAGCCGGCGAGCAAGGTGCTCACCGGTAACTGCATTTGTCTGGCGAACGACAGGATCAAGGCACGCTGCAACAGCGGCGTGTTTTTCGCCTGCTTGGCGTAGACCTCCAGCACCCGCTGCCAATGTTCCGGCGGCAGATTCAGTTCCAGCACTTGGCTGGCGTGCCAGTCGGCGTAATAGGCGTAGGCAGTGAGGAACGCGTCCGGCTCGCCGTCCATGCCCCACCAGGTGAAGCTCGCCGACGGCCCGGCCATTTGCACCAGTCGCAAGCGGCTGTTCTGCATGATCAGGCGCAGGCGATCACGAATCTGCGGATTCGACGACAGGGCTGGATAAGCGATGCTCAGCGGCAGCAGGCGACTGGCGGTCTGCTCGACGCCGCCGTACGGATAGCTCAGCAGATCATCAAGGGCCGAACGGAACAGCGCTTGCGGACTGTCATCCAGACGCAAGCGGATATCCGTGGCATCCGCCGGCAGGATCAGCGGTGTGTCACCACTGGCGACGTCCAGGCTTTGGCTTTGCGTGACCTGCCAACCTTCGCCGCTCGCGGTCAGGCGCACGGCCAGGGCATCGGCGGTTTTACCGTCCTGCACAAGTTCGGCGGTCCACTCGCCACTGGCCCATTCGAACGCCGGCAGCGCAATGTAGTTGATGCCGCTATTGAGCGTGACCGGAACGCGTTGTTCGCTGCCCGCATACCGAGTCACCAGCTCAGCCTTGACCAGGTTTTCGGCCTGACTGAAGGCGAACACACCAAGATCCGGCTTGTCGCCCGCACGGAATTTACTCGGCCCGCTCCACTTCAGGTACAGCGGTTTCTCCGAACGCACGAACTGCTTTTTCCGCCCGACCTGACCGTCATCGGCGATGGCCCGGGCAGTGATACGCCAGCGGGTCAGGGAGTCGGGCATCTTGAAGGTGAACCGGGTCTTGCCGTTGGCATCGGTCACCAGCTCCGGTTGCCATGCGGCGGTGTCGACGTCTTCGCGACGCGGCCGCTCCAGCACTTTCACCCCGCGCTCACTGCGGTTGGCCTTGCCCGGTGCACCTGGGCTGCCCGGCAGCGCGACGTCGTAGCTGATGAACGACAGGCTGGCGCTGGTACGCACGTTGTTACGCCGTGGATGGTAGAAAAACTGGTCAATGCTCGGCGCCACTTCCGGTTGCAGCGCGTAGACCATTTCGTCGACCACGCTGACGGTCAAATGCGCCGGGATCGGCTTGCCGGCAAACTGCGTGGTCAGATCCACCGACACGGTGTCGCCGGGCTGATAGGTGTCCTTGTCGGTGGCGATGGCCACGTCAATCTGCGGCACGATCACCTTGATCCCGGCATTCTGGAAGCTGTACTGGCCACCCTTGGTGTACAGCACCGAGAACGTCAGGTTCGGCGTGAAGCTGTCCTTCACCAGGATGCGGGCGCGGTACTGGGTGTCGCTGAGTTTTTCCATCTGCAGCCAGTCACCGCCCTTGGAGAGCAACGCGGTGGCCTCGACCTTGTCGCGCTCCAGCGACAGCAGTGCATCGCTGATCGGCTCGGGGAAGGTGATCAGCGCCAACGCTTCATCGCCCGCCTTGTACTCAGGCTTGTCGAGGACGATTTCCACGGTGCCGGGTACCGCTTTGACGCCGTCGCCGGTAACTGAATGCCCGGTAGCGCCGAGGGTTCGGCCGTGGTCATCCCTGAGCGTCAGGTTGTAAGTGCCCGGACGCTCGAAGGCCAGGATGAAGCCTTTATCGGTGGCCGTCAGTTTGCCGTCGCCGGTGCTCTGATCTTCCAGTCGTACCCAGCCGTAACTGCTCGGCGCAACCGATTGGGCTTGCTCACTTTCATTGGCGTAACTGAACGCCACCTTGTCGCCCACTGCACTGAAGCGCTGTGGTGCGCTCAAGCGGAAATTCGCTGCACCGCGATCGATGAGGATTTCCTTCGTGGTCTTGACCCGATACGCCGCGCCATCGCTGGCGAACACGGTGAGCATGTAGCGGCTCGGTTTCTCGGCGGCCGGCAGGTCGAGGGTGGCGTTGCCCTTGGCATCGGTGGTCAATTCGGTGCTGGTCAGCTCCACCGGAAATTGCCCCAGGTATTGCAGTTCGTTATCGACCATCGACAATTGCTGGGCGCGCAGGCTCAGGCTGAGCTTGGCGCTGGCCACCGGTTTGCCGTCCGGGTACAGCAGCACCAGGTTGCCCTTGACCGGTTCGCCGGTGCGGTAATCCTGCTTGGCCAGGTTCAGCGAAATCTCGAAATGCGGCTTGATGTATTCCGCCACGCGGAAGGCGCTGCTGTAGGCCTGGTCCTTGTAGTTGAACCGCAACTCATATCCACCGGCCACGGCATTGTCGGGCAACTGGAAACGGCCTTGGGTGCCGGCCTTGGAATCGAGTTTCAAGTCCAGGCTTTGCAGTGCGGTACCGGTCGCATCCAGCACGGTCAAGTTGACGTCGGCGGCCGCTGGCTGCACCGAATCCCGGGCATTCTTGAACTCGCGGCCGACGATTTTCAGCGACACCCAGTCCCCCGGCCGATACAGCGGTCGGTCAGTGAATGCATAGAGTTTGGTGTCGTAGATCTCACTGTCGTAGTAGAAGTTTTCCGAGACAAAAACACCGCCCTCCTCGTCCTCACCGATCACGAACGAACGTTCGGGGCTGATGTGTTTCAGGCGCAACAATCCCTCGGTATCGGTGGTGCCGCTGCTCATCACGCCCAGGCCGTCGGTCCACAGCACATTGACCTTGGGCACCGAACTGCCTTCGTGTTTGCGCGCGGCCCACACCAGCAATTCATCGCCGGCAATCTTGCTCACCGCCACGGTGTTGGAGACGAAGACCATGGTGGTCGCGCGGTACTTGCCGATCAGCGCTTCCACCAGGTACAGACCCGGTTTCAGGTTGCCCAGCGGGATATAGACGTTGCCGGGCGCGACGCTGACGAACTCACTGGAGGACCCGGCCAGATTCACACCGGCCGGTGGCTGGATCGGCTTGGCTTGCCACAAGGGATAACGAAATTGACTGACCACCGGCAGACCCGGAATCAATGCGAATTGCGGCTGCGCGTCGTAGGGTGTTGGCGCGGCCATGGCGGCGCCCATTTTCAGCTCCGGCACTTCCTCGGTGACTTGTTTCCGCGACTCGTAGGAAAACGCCCGCTGCATCACCCGACGGGATTTGCGATACCAGTTGTCCCACAGGTACGCCAGAGTGTTCGACAGGCCTTCGCCCTTGAACTGGCCATCGCTGACTACACGGTGCAGGTTCTTCTGGCGCTTGAGGAAGTCCAGCGGCTTGTCGATCCGATACACCCGAATGTCCGCACCGCCGTAAGGCTCCATGCGGAAGCGGCGATAGTCGCGACCAGGCGCTTCGAGGCGCACCATCGCCTGTTCGTCACTGGCAAAACTGCTGTCGGCCAGCAGGAAAAAACTTTCACCGGCCACCGGCGTATAACCGCTCGGCTCGACGGTGTCTTCGGCCTGCACCGCCGAAAAAGGCAGCGCCATAACCAACAGCAGAGGCAGAAAACGCAGCATGCGCGCACCGATCATTGGGAGAGAAAATTCAGTCGATAGACACCGATGAAGTTGGGGTTGGCGGCATCGGGTATCCATCGGGTGTCCTTCCATGTCATGAGTTGTTGCAGGCTTGCCGAACGCATGCCGTTATCGGTGGGAGTCGTGGTGCCGGTGTGATAGGCGATGTAGCGGCCCATCCAGATCATCAGGTGCTGGTCGTCACCCTGATCGAAAAACATCAGGTCACCGGGCCGCGCCTGGGCTACGTCACGACCGACCAGATGACTGTTGAACTGAATCAGCTTGATCGCGTTAACGTACGGCCCGACCTTTCCGCCGCCCTGTTGCCATTGCTGGGCGAGGCCGCGCTGGGCATCGCTCAGTTGCAACTCCGGCGGCAGGTAGCGATTGGAAAGACCGTTGCGGCGCAGCCATTTGTCGTCGTGGACCTTCAAGGCTTCATTGGCGGCGAAGCGCACCAGCCCGGCGCAGTCTTGCTGATACCAGCGTGGACTCGGGCCTTGAGTCAGTTGCTCCTGAGCGATGCGCACGAACCAGGCGCGGAACACCTGGGATTGCTGCACATCCAGCACCGGCGTTTCGGTGGCCAATACCTGCCCCGTGAGCAATAGCGCCAACAGGCCGAAGCTTCGGATCAGTCCAGTCACAGCGCTTTCCACTCCAGCGGCAGCCATTGCCAGTGGCCGTCGGGCTCGCTACCTTCGGGCAGGGTCAGGGCGTACTTGCCGTAACCGCCGAGCGTGCGCAGTTTCGGAATCAGGTAGGTTTGCGCGGCGTTATAGAACACCGGCTCCATGTCCTGGGGCAGGCTATCAAGGGTTTCCTGCTGCATCAGTTGCGCCATGGAATCCGGGCCGAAATAGACCGGCATCAGCAGGTCTTTCGGCACCACATCCGCCATGGGCGGGAAGCGTTTGTCGAGGGTGCCGAGCGCCTTGCCCACCAGCTTGTCGTCGAGGGAAAACAGCAACGTCGAACCATGCCGCGCCAGGCTCACGCGCATGAACGCCTTGCCGCTGATTGCGTCTGGCTGCTCGGCGTCCTTGGCGGCATACGGGCCGAAATTGGAGCTGACCTGGCGCTGCCATTGATGGGTTGTGCCTTCCTGTTTCTCGACGACCGGGAACACATGTTCTTCGACCTTGCCTTCATAAGCGCCCACCATCGAACCGAACAGCTTGCCCAGATCACCATCGAGTCTGGCGCTGCCTTCATCCTTGAGGCTGGCCACCAGCAACGGCGTGTACAGCCGCGAATCGGCGTACCAGCACAGGCCCGCGGCACCCGCCATGTGCTCGATCAACACCTGGGCTGTGTTCTCTTCGGCGCCAAGTTTCACCAGCAACGGCTTCTGGTGTTCGACAGCGAGGGGCAAGGCCACGCAAGCGCTGGCGCCCATGGGCATGGCTTGCCAGATCGGTTTGAAATCGAAATCCGGCTGGTTGTCCAGTTCGTCCATGGCGAGGAAGCTGTGCCAGCCTTTGTCGTCCATGTCGAACCGCAGGCCGGCGAAGTTCGGGATAAAACGCTGGTAGCCCATGGCCAACACACTGGCATTGACCGATAGCCGCTGCTTGACCTCCGGTGCACGGGGTTGCAGACCGAAGGCTTCAGGGAACAATTTGTCGCCGTTGAGCAGCGCGGCAATGGCTTGGGTCGACACACTGCCCGACTCTTGCGTGACCCCGCTTTGTGGATCGTAGAGCTTGGTCGGATTCGACATCACCACCAGTTTGTCGCCATGGGAGGCAAACAGCAGCGCCTTGCTGGCGTTGTACGTGAGCTGATAAAGCGCTACGTCATCGGCGCCGACTTTCACGTCAGCGATCTTGCTCAGTTGCGAATCATCCAGCGCCACTTTCGCCAGGGGCTCGAGCACCTTGGCCAGGCCGCCGCGATCCATCACCAACAGGAAATCCCTGAGCCGCCCGTCCGCCCCACGCCACAGCGCCACATCGGCCGGCTGATCGAAGAGCTGCTCGATCAACGTGTCCTGCAACTTCAGGTCGTGTTCGTAAATGATCCGCCGCAGACTGCCGATCAGCCCGAGGCGGTCGGCGTGGGTTTCGTAATAGAAGACGAAATCTTCGGTCAGGGTTGCCTTGAGGAACGGCACTGCCAGCAAGTCCTTGGGCAACTGGCTCAGGGAACGGGTTTCCAGCAAGCCATCAGGGCGGCTCATGCCGAGTTTTTCAGCCGCCAGTTGCGGGGCCGGGGCTTTGCTTTTTTGCATTAACCAGCCCATGCCACCAGCCACGCCCGCGACCAGGCACGCACCGACCACAATGGCCGGCCAACGGCGTGACGGTTTGACGCTCGGTGTTTCGGCGGCCGGGGGGGCTGCCGGTAAATCATTGCTGTCGCTCATGAATACAAACCCAATTCATCCGTGGTGCGGGATGCTCAATAGTTGAATGTCTTGACCAGCAGCAGGTCACCGATCGCACGCAAGGGCACGAGGAAGGTCTCGCGTTTCTCGTCGACGGTGTTTTCGTTGAGCACCAGATTGATCTGCGAGGTGATCACCTCGTTCTGGTTGCCGGCCTCATCGAAGTTATAGCCGCCGCTGCCGAAGTTGCCCCAATAGTTCACGTAAACCAGATAGGTGCCATGCAGCGGCGCGGTCATGGTGAACATTTCCGGGCCGGGGCCATCGACGCCATCCGGGTCGAGGCCACCGCCGTTGCTCATCGCCGGACGAGCCCAGAACGCATGCTGACCATCGGGGGTAACGATGTGCAGGTCGAGTTCGGCTTTCGGATCGTCCCAACCCAGCACCACGCGAATCCGCGCTGGCGTGCGCAGGTTGTTGGCTTCATAGAATTGAACGCGCTTGAGCGACTGGCCTTCGGCGCTACGCACTTCGACGCTGTTGGAACCGGCACCGAACGCGTACGGCCGGGCGAAACGCCCCTGATCGTCGGTGTACAGATTCAGTGGGTTGCCATTGACCGCCAGAGTATGGGGACCGCGTTGCGTGCCGATGGCCTTGAGCTGGCCTTCGATCATCGTGCGGTTACGCTGCACGCCCCGGTCAATGGGTGGCGTGGGATAGGCGACTTGCGGGTTTTCCGTACGATCCAGCAAGCCATTGAAGCGCCAGCCGCCCACCGGCTCCGACAACTCGGCACCCGGTGCGGCCAAGGCCGGCGTGCAGGCCAGCCCGATCAGCAGCAAAAGGAATGAACGCATGTGACGCCTCCTGCCATGCATGACGAAACCTTGCGCCTGATCCTCGGCGCGTTACAGAGGCGAATACTGCGTTTCGTCTGAAAGACCCGGGAATAGAGGGTCTGATATGGCACGAAGGTTAGACGGGCGGGTGTTTTTTAACAATCGGATGCAGCTGGATTTGCGGGAGGAATCACGGTGAGCCGATTAGGGCTCCTATTCGGCTCACAAAATGAGCCGAATAACCGTAGAGTCGAGTCGCCACTCAGTTTGTGGCGAGGGGATTTATCCCCGTTGGACTGCGAAGCGGCCCCTAACGTCAGATCCGACAATATGCGTTGTCCGGATTTACGACTGATGCGCAGTCGAACGGGGATAAATCCCCTCGCCACAGGATTGGCTCCACCCCAAAAACAGTAGTGCCGAAATCCCCCGTTCATTTGCCCATAAACCCCCTATCTGCTAGTGTCGCGCCGGTTTAACGTCAACCGGAAATCGCCGCCATGGCCCGCAAAAAAGCTGCACTGGATTTCGAACAGTCCCTCGCCGACCTGCAAACGCTGGTGGAGCGTCTGGAGAACGGTGAATTGTCGCTGGAAGACTCGTTGACCGCTTTCGAGCAAGGCATCGGGCTGACCCGCGATTGCCAGGCGGCGCTGGCCCAGGCCGAGCAAAAGGTTCAGGTGCTGCTCGAGCGCGATGGCGAGTTGGCCGAGGAACCCTTCGACGCGGATCAACCGGAATGATTGCAGCGTATTCGGCGACCAGCCAGACCCGTGTCAACGCGGCCCTGGAAACCCTGTTCACCGCGCCGGGCCCGGAGCTGGCGCGTTTGTACGAAGCCATGCGCTACAGCGTGATGAACGGCGGCAAGCGCGTACGCCCACTGTTGGCCTACGCCGCGTGCGAAGCACTGGGCGGCAAGGCCGAGCAAGCCAACGGCGCGGCCTGTGCGGTGGAGTTGATCCACGCTTACTCGCTGGTGCACGACGATTTGCCGGCGATGGACGATGACGATTTGCGTCGCGGCCAGCCAACCACTCACAAGAAATTCGATGAAGCCTGCGCGATCCTCGCCGGCGACGGTTTGCAGAGCCTGGCCTTCAGCGCCCTGCTCGACCCGCGCCTGAGCGACGCCGACGCCGAGATTCGTCTGCAGATGGTCAGCGCCCTGGCGCAGGCCGCAGGCCCGGCGGGCATGGTCGGCGGTCAAGCCATCGATCTCGGCTCGGTCGGCCTGAAACTCGATCAGAAGGCCCTCGAATACATGCACCGGCACAAGACCGGCGCGCTGATCGAGGTCAGCGTCAAACTCGGTGCCCTGGCCAGTGGCCGTGCCGAGAAGGACGAACTCAAATCCCTGCAGACTTATGCACAGGCCATCGGCCTGGCGTTCCAGGTCCAGGACGACATCCTCGATGTCGAAAGCGATACCGAAACCCTGGGCAAACGCCAGGGCGCCGACATTGCCCGCGACAAGCCGACCTACCCGTCCCTGCTCGGTCTCGACGCCGCCAAGGCCTACGCCCTGGAACTGCGCGATCAGGCCCTGCACGCCCTGCGACCGTTTGACGCGGCAGCCGAGCCCTTGCGCGACCTGGCCCGTTATATCGTCGAACGCCGCAACTGACGGCGTATCCGCCAAAAAAGACCAACGCGTGGGCAGGGACCGATGCATCAGGTAAACTGCCGCATCTTTTATACCTATAACGATTCGCCTGATGCCCACGACGTTTCATGAGATTCCCCGCAAGCGCCCGACCACGCCCCTGCTCGACCGTGCCGACACGCCGGACGGCCTGCGCCGGTTAGGCGAAGCCGAGCTGGAAACCCTGGCCGATGAGTTGCGCCTGGAATTGCTCTACACGGTCGGTCAGACCGGCGGGCATTTCGGTGCCGGCCTGGGCGTGATCGAGCTGACCATCGCGTTGCATTACGTTTTCGACACCCCGGACGACCGGTTGGTGTGGGACGTGGGTCATCAGGCTTATCCGCACAAGATCCTCACCGGTCGCCGCGAGCGCATGGGCACCCTGCGCCAGAAGGACGGCATTGCCGCGTTCCCGCGCCGCTCCGAGAGCGAGTACGACACCTTTGGCGTCGGCCACTCCAGCACCTCGATCAGTGCCGCGCTGGGCATGGCGATTGCCGCCCGGCTGCAGAACAGTGATCGCAAGGCGATTGCCGTGATCGGCGACGGCGCCCTGACCGCCGGCATGGCGTTCGAAGCGCTGAACCATGCGCCGGAAGTGGACGCCAACATGCTGGTGATCCTCAACGACAATGACATGTCGATCTCGCGCAACGTCGGCGGCTTGTCGAACTATCTGGCGAAGATCCTTTCCAGCCGCACTTACGCCAGCATGCGCGAAGGCAGCAAAAAAGTACTGTCGCGCCTGCCCGGTGCCTGGGAAATTGCCCGTCGCACCGAAGAATACGCAAAAGGCATGCTGGTTCCCGGCACGCTATTCGAAGAATTGGGCTGGAATTACATCGGCCCGATCGATGGCCACGACCTGCCGACCCTGATCGCCACCCTGCGCAACATGCGCGATCTCAAAGGCCCGCAGTTCCTGCACATCGTCACCAAAAAAGGCAAAGGCTTCGCCCCGGCCGAAGTCGACCCGATCGGTTACCACGCCATCACCAAACTTGAACCGCTGGATGCACCGGCCGCCGCGCCGAAAAAAGCCAGTGGACCAAAGTACTCCGGTGTATTCGGTGAATGGCTGTGCGACATGGCAGCGGCCGACCCACGTCTGGTCGGGATCACGCCGGCGATGAAGGAAGGCTCCGACCTGGTGGCCTTCAGCGAACGCTTCCCGCTGCGCTACTTCGACGTGGCGATTGCCGAGCAACACGCCGTGACCCTCGCCGCCGGCATGGCCTGCGAAGGCGCGAAACCGGTTGTGGCGATCTACTCAACGTTCCTGCAGCGCGGTTACGACCAGCTTGTCCACGATGTGGCGGTGCAAAACCTCGACGTGCTGTTCGCCATCGACCGCGCCGGTCTGGTGGGCGAGGACGGCCCGACCCATGCCGGTAGTTTCGACCTGTCGTTCCTGCGTTGCATCCCCGGCATGCTGGTGATGACCCCGAGCGACGAAAACGAGCTGCGCAAAATGCTCACCACCGGCCACTTGTACGAAGGCCCGGCGGCGGTGCGCTATCCGCGCGGCAATGGCCCGAACGCGGCCATCGAGAAAGACCTCGAACCGATCGAAATCGGCAAAGGCGTGGTTCGCCGCCAGGGCAGCAAAGTCGCCCTGCTGGTGTTCGGCGTGCAACTGGCCGAGGCGCTGAAAGTCGCCGAGAAGCTGGACGCCACCGTGGTCGACATGCGCTTCGTCAAACCCCTCGACGAAGCACTGGTGCGTGAAATCGCCGCCAGCCACGAGCTGCTGGTGACCGTCGAAGAGAACGCGATCATGGGTGGCGCCGGTGGAGCGGTCAGCGAATTCCTCGCCCGGGAAAACATCCTCAAGTCGGTGCTGCACCTGGGCTTGCCGGATATCTACGTCGAACACGCCAAGCCTGCGCAAATGCTGGCTGAGTGTGGACTGGATGAAGCCGGGATCGAAGCTTCGATTCGCGAGCGCCTGCAGCTGCTCAACCTGTAAATCTCTGGATGCATGCAAAACCTGTGGGAGCGAGCCTGCTCGCGAAAGCGGAGTGTCAGTCGACTTGGTAACTGACTGACATACCGCCTTCGCGAGCAGGCTCGCTCCCACACTTCTTGTGTCCCTTTCCCACCAA